>NZ_CAXBCK010000052.1:0-25718 GCF_963974425.1 uncultured Marixanthomonas sp. | reverse complement strand
TGAGTAGTGAGTAGTGAGTAGTGAGTAGTGAGTAGTGAGTAGTGAGTAGTGAGTAAAAATTTAGTTAAATATGAAATCAATACACCAAATTGCACTTTTCTTTTTAGTTGTTTCAATGAGCTATGCGCAAACAAAGCCTATTGAAGTTTCAAAAAAACCATTTTCAATTGGGGAAACGCTTACGTTTCATTCTGAAATACTAAAGGAAGAACGAGCTCTAAACGTGTATTTGCCACATAATTTTTCCGAAGAGAAAGAATATCCCGTTATTTATTTGTTGGATGGGTCGGCCGATGAAGATTTTATTCATATTGCTGGCTTGGTTCAGTTTGGTTCTTTTTCATGGATTAATATGATTCCAGAAACCATAGTAATTGGGATTGCCAATGTGAGCAGAAATCGAGATTTTACGTACCCATCTACTGATAAGGAATATGTAAAAAAATATCCTGAAACGGGTCATTCAGAAAAATTCATTGCGTTTCTAGAAAAAGAGCTACAACCTTTTGTGGAAAAGCAATATCCCGTAACTTCAGAAAAAACATTGATTGGGCAATCATTGGGTGGCTTATTGGCGACAGAAATATTATTTAAAAAACCTGATCTGTTTAAAAACTACATTATCGTTAGTCCAAGTTTGTGGTACGATTATGAATCCTTACTTAAAAGGGAACCACAATTGTATGACACTGAAAAATCAATTTACGTCGCTGTTGGCGAAGAAGGAAATGTGATGAAGCGGGTTGCAAAACAACTTCATAAAAAATTAGAAAAAAACAAAAAGAGCAATACGTCTTTATATTATCACTTTTTAAAAGAACAAGATCACGGCGATGCTTTACATTTGGCCGTTTACGATGCTTTTGAAAAATTATTTGCTTCGCAAGAGAAAAAATAACCTACTGCTATGGAAAAAATCCTAAACTATATTGATGGAATATATATCGAACCACAATCCAATAAGTGGCTGGACAACTATAATCCGTCGAACGGTGAGGTATATTCACAAATAGCAAATTCCAACGCAGATGATGTAGCGAAGGCATACGAGGCTGCTGAAGAAGCTTTCCCAGAATGGAGCAATACTACCATTGAAAAGCGTAGCCGTATTCTCTTAAAAATAGCCGATTTAATTGAAGAAAAATTAATCAAATTAGCTGAAGCTGAAGCCAAAGACAATGGCAAACCATTAAGTTTAGCGTTAGCCATAGATGTTCCTAGAGCGTCTGCTAACTTTCGATTTTTTGCAAATGCCATCACACAATTTGCCAGTGAAGCCCACGAAAGCGTAGGGTTGAATAGTATGAATTTTACGTTGCGACAGCCTTTGGGTGTTGTAGGTTGTATTTCACCGTGGAACCTTCCTTTATATTTATTTACTTGGAAGATTGCTCCTGCAATTGCAGCGGGAAATACAGTCGTAGCAAAACCCAGCGAAGTAACACCGATGACCGCTTATTTGTTAGGTGACATTCTAACGGAAGCTGGTTTACCAAAAGGCGTGTTGAATATCGTTCACGGCACGGGACCATCTGCTGGACAAGCCATTGTGGAACACTCAAATATCAAAGCTATTTCGTTTACTGGCGGCACTAAAACTGGTGAGCATATCGCTCGCACCGCTGCCCCGATGTTTAAAAAGCTATCGTTGGAATTAGGCGGAAAAAACCCCAATCTCATCTTTGCTGATTGTGATTATGAGAATATGCTAGAAACGACAGTAAAGTCTTCGTTTGCCAATCAAGGACAGGTTTGTCTTTGCGGAAGCCGGATTTTTATAGAAGAATCCATCTACGAACAATTCAAAAAAGACTTTATTGAAAAAGTATCACAATTAAAAGTTGGCGATCCGTTTAATGCTGAAACTAATATGGGTGCGTTGGTATCGAAACCTCATTTAGAAAAAGTACAATCCTATATTAAAATTGCTGAAGAAGAAGGCGGGAAAATCCTTTTTGGTGGCAAGACTGTTACGGTTGATAATTTAGAAAATGGATATTATTTACAACCCACCATTATTGAAGTATACGACGATCAATGTCGTGTAAACCAAGAAGAAATATTCGGCCCAGTAGTTACTCTTATGCCATTTAAAACCGAAGCTGAAGCTCTACAAATGGCTAATGGAGTACAATATGGCTTATCAGCTACACTTTGGACTAATAACCTAGACCGAACTATGCGATTGTCTAAACAATTACAATCTGGAATTGTTTGGGTAAACACGTGGCTTAACCGTGATTTACGCACCCCTTTTGGCGGTATGAAAAACAGCGGCGTAGGCCGGGAAGGTGGCTTTGAAGCGCTTCGGTTTTTTACCGAACCAAAAAATGTTTGTATTAAATATAGTGATAGAGCGTAGTGGGTAGTTTTTAGTAGGTAGAAAGAAGTAGTGAATAGTATATTTCACTCAGATTTATCTAATTCTGTTTTTTTTTATAACTCAAATTTATTCCAATAATAATTGCTTGAATAATTCCAACTATCCAATAAGTAGGAAAACGTAAAAATGTATAAACAACCTCGAAACTATCCATCCAAGGTCCTGATGTAATTTTTACTCTGGTAAGTTCAATTGCAGTTGAAAGAATTGGTAAAACAATACCAAAAGATACTGCACCGATTAAACAGCCTATTTTCCAATCAATTTTTCTGTTCCAAAATCTAAAATTTAGAAAAATGAGAACAGCAAAAAATGTATAATCAAAATATCCTAATAACATTTCTCCTTAAAAACACTAATTAAAAAAACTAATCTTCCTCATCCGCCCCATATACTAAATTAATAAAATCCTCTTTCGGGATGGCGCCGAAATATGCTTCGATATCGACGTTTTCTAGTATATTTTCTATGTCAGTTTTTTCATAACGGGCGCCAATGAATAATTCTTCTAGCTTTTCAACAGGCTCTCTTCCGAAGAAATCACCAAACACTTTAAAGTTTTGAATGTGTCCTTTTTCAACAAAAATTCGAAGATCTAATGTTCCAGCAGCAAATCTGTGTTCACGTTGTATATTGAATTTTGGCGAACTTCCGTAATTCCATTCCCAAGTGTCGTATTTTTCTTCTTTTAGTTTGTGAACACCTTCCCATTCTTCATCTGTAAGGCGATAGGTTTCGAAATCGTCCCGTTCTTGGTATAAACCTTCTAAAATTTTGGATCGAAACGTTTCAATATCCATCTTTTCCTCCATAAATTCTGAAATATTAGCCACCCGACTCCGTACCGATTTGTGACCTTTACTTTCGATCTTACTCATCTTAACCTGCAGTGCATTAGCAACCTCACTTAAATCACTATCTAACAATAAAGTTCCATGGCTTACCATTCGTTTTCCAGTTGAAAACTGTGCATTACCAGATATCTTTTTATCGTTTGCAACGACATCGTTTCTTCCTTTCATTTCAGCTGGGACACCCATGCTGTTCAGCACTTTTACAACAGGTGCCGTTACTTTTTTAAAATTGTTCAAACTCTTAATATCGTGATCGGTTATAAAACTGAAGTTTAAGTTTCCGAAGTCATGATACACCGCTCCCCCGCCTGAGACACGTCGAACTATTTTAATACCGTGTTCTTCCACATATTCGTGGTTAATTTCTTCTAAGGTATTTTGGTTTCGACCAATAATTATAGAAGGTTCATTTATGTAAAATAAGAGATAATCATTGTCAAAACTGAAGTTTCGGACAATATATTCTTCTAAAGCCAAATTAAGATGTGGATTGGTAACCCCTTCATTTTCAATAAAAATCATAGCATTGTTTTTAGTAAAATTGAATTTTCAAGATACTCAAAAATTGTGGAAAGACGTCACATTTCAGAAATAGGGTGTAACATAAAAGTGTCCCATAAAATCATAGTATATTTACAGAACAAAGTATATAAATCGCTCAATTAAGAACTCATGAATTTGAATTTGAATTTTAAATCGGCGCTTGTTTGCGGAAGTAGTGCCGGAATAGGAAAAGCATCAGCAATGGAATTGGCATCGTTAGGGACCAGCGTTACCTTAGTTGCCAGAAATGAAGATAAACTAAAAGATGTCATGTCGAAATTACCAACCGGTGACGGACAACGACACGATTACATTGTAGCCGATTTTTCAAACCCTGAAACCCTTAAAGAAAAAATTGAAGCCGCGACAAAAGATAAAGTATTTCATATTTTGATAAACAATACTGGTGGCCCAAAAGGCGGGCCTCTTTTTTCGGCAGATACGGAAGAATTTACTAAAGCCTTTTCGCAACACTTAATTTGTAACCAAATTTTGGTGCAAGCGGTTGTTCCTGGGATGAAAAAAGTGGGCTATGGCCGTATCATTAATATTGTTTCCACTTCGGTAAAACAACCAATTGATGGTTTGGGCGTGAGTAATACCATTCGTGGTGCCGTTGCCAATTGGAGTAAAACGTTGGCTAGTGAATTAGGTGGTTTTGGTATTACAGTAAACAATGTACTTCCAGGTTTTACAGCAACTGACCGTTTGGATAATATTGTAGGTAATGCTGCTAAAAAGTTTGACAAAACCGAAGAAGAAGCAGCTGAATTCATGAAAAGTTTAGTTCCTGCAGCTCGTTTTGCACAACCTGAAGAGACTGCGTATGCGGTTGCCTTTTTAGCTAGTGAAGCCGCGAGTTATATAAACGGTATTAATTTACCGGTTGATGGGGGCCGCACAAAAAGCTTATAAGCAAAAATTGCTTTCAATACTTTTTATTGTAACTTTAACTGAATACATCAACGAATAAAAAAACCTGAATAAGCCAATCTTATATGAAACGAAAACTTCGCATTAACGGTCATTCGCATCTACTTCCCTATCCAGAGGAAATTCCTCAGTTTATGAAAGACAAGGAAATTTTTTGGGTAGATGATGACCGGAAGTTTATGCTTCAGAAAGATTGGAGCCGTCCAGTGACCGATTCCAGCTTTTTTCTAGATGAAAAATTAGCTTGGATGGAACGTTATAAAATTGATCACGCTGTAGTTTTAAACCTTTCGCAACTCTACGGAAACGGACTTCGTGTTGAAGAAATGAAACAAGCGCTACGTTTTCAGAATGATTTTAACGCAAAAGTACAGCATGAAAATCCGTCGAAATTTACCTGCGGATTTGTAGTACATCCTGGATTTGTAAGAGGCGCATTATGGGAAATTGAACGCTGTGTAGAAGAATTAGGATTGCAGCTTTTATGCCTGCCAACCCATTATATGGATACCATTGGAACGTGGCGTTGCATTTTTGATGAAGAAAATGAACCCATTTTTGAATTAGCAAGTAAGTATAATTTAGCGGTTGAAATTCATCCTTATGATGGGGAAAAGTTTATCAAATTAGAAAATACTACTTGGCGTTTCCACCTCATCTGGATGTTGGCACAATGTGCCGATGCGTATCACTTTTTAAGTTTAAATGGTTACGCAGATAAATATCCAAATATGCGTACATGTTTTGCACACGGCGGCCAATTAGCACAAATAAACTTAGGACGACGTATACAAGGTTTTGATGGCAGACCTGATTTATTTGAAGGAAAAACACACCCTAGAAAAGCCGTTGGCCATAAAAATATTTTCTTTGACACCTTGGTACACGATACTGGCTCCTTAAAGTTATTGGTAGAAAACCAAAACCCAAAACAAATTTTAATGGGGTTAGATGACCCTTATCCACTTGGTGAAATGGAAAGTGCGGTGCAATCTTCCTATCCTGGTAAAATATTAGATCTTGCCCAAGAGCGAGATATTTTAACCCAAGATGAATGCGATGCCATTTGGGAAGACAATGTAATACAATGGCTTTGTGGTGATGACGAAGCAGCAAAAAAGAAGCTAGTTAATAGAATTCTTAGTTAAAACTCATGACAGAAGTCGCTAGGTTTTATATACTTTCTCACATTTTTATAGCATTAATCGGTGGGGTGCTTTTACTAGCGATTTGGTATCACATTCGAAAACAGTTTAAACATATTTTAGAAGAAGATGAATCTGAAAAGCGAGTAGATAAAGCACTACTCTATTTAAGTTTTGCTATGTTCGTTTGGGTTGTTTCTGGTATTTGGAGTTATGCAGGAATGCTCTTTTCATTTATAGATACTCAAGGATACCAATTGGGAGTAAACCTACTTTCCATTGTAAACAATATGTTTTTATTGTTGGCGCTTTTCTATTTCTATTACGCCCCGCAATTTATTTATCACAATAAGAAAAACATAAAGAAGATTATTGGTCTAATTATCGCTACTGCCGTTATCACGTTTTTATTGCCTCAAATTTTAGGAGATTCAAACACCATTCAAAACATAAAAATAAGCAGCATTCCAGATTTATTATTATCTGCGTTTTTATGTTATTTATTAGGCGTTTCATTTTATAGAACCTTCGCATACCGAGGATTGAAACTAATAGGAATAATCGCTGTTTTGGTAATTGTTTTAACCTTCACTTCGCAAGTTTCAGAAGCATTTTTAACCTTCGGAAATGATTTCAGCAACAACTTTATTAAAATTATTGCCAAAACGTCTTTAATTGCTGTTTTCCTAGTGCTAGCTACTATTTGGGTAATTCGACTTGCAAGCATGCCGAAACCTAACGAAATGGCTATCTCTTTTCTAGATTGGAGTTTGGTTAAAATAAATATTCCCACCAAAGGTATTGTAGATCAGGTAATCGATTTTGGGTCTAAAACTACACAATATAAAAACTTACTGAAGTTTGCCATTAGACGAAAATATGCTGAAGGAATTTCACAAAGCATTTTGGTTAATCTCGGCGGTGAAATAAAAAACCAAACCTACGTCACCCGGATTATTGAAAATATAAATGATATTCTACAATTAGAAGGAAGCGATAAGTTGGACAGACGCGACCTTTTTATCTTTATAGGCGAAAGCAGATATCGACTTCGTATTGTTCCTACTAATATTGTGATTGATCAAACATTAGTAGAAGAATTTTCAGAAACACCTGAAAACAAAGAATATAAAACTATTTGTAATTAATTGTTACTTCACTCACAATTGCTCACAACCCACTATTTTTTGTTATAATTTAAAACAGTCTTTTCAATCTTAATGATTGGCTCCTACATTGCTCAAAAGTTTAACATACAACTATGAGCAACATGACAACCAACAACGAGTCTACTGAGGTTCTTGGACATCCAAAAGGATTACTTTACTTATTTTTTGCTGAATTATGGGAACGTTTTTCCTTCTACGGAATGCGTGCCCTATTAGTTCTTTATATGACCAAACACCTATTGTTTGATGACGATATGGCTTTTGGTGTTTATGCGGCGTACATGTCTTTAGTGTATGTGACTCCAATGATTGGTGGGATTTTAGCTGATAAAATTTTAGGGTATAGAAAATCGATTATACTAGGAGGTATCTTAATGGTACTAGGGCACTTTTTTCTAACTATTGAACTTCCTATTTTCTTTTATGGATCTTTGGGGTTGATTATCGTTGGAAACGGCTTTTTTAAACCTAACATTTCTTCTTTTGTAGGCGAATTGTACCAACAAGGAGACACTAGAAGGGATTCTGGGTTTACTATTTTTTACCTCGGCATTAATTTAGGTGCTGCAATTGCTCCTTTAGCCTGTGCATGGTTTGCTGCAAATTATGGATGGCACTATGGTTTTGTGTTGGCTGGAATTGGGATGGTTGCCGGACTTTTGGTTTTTAACCGCGGTTTAAAAAGCAATGTATTTGGCACTAAAGGAAAAGTGCCTTCTCTTGAAAAATATAACTTAAAAACCCTTGGTTTAAATAAAGGGAAATGGATTGTAATCTGTTCTTTGGTATCAGTAGTTATTTTTGCGACGATTGTAAGGTTTCACGAATTTGAAAGCTATCTGGTGTGGATTGTTTCGCTATTCTTAATTGCCTATATAACGTATATAATTTCAACCGTAAGTATTAAAGAGAAGAAACGATTATTAGTTGCTGTCTATTTCACCATTTTATATACATTATTCGCTGCTATTTTTGAACAAGCTGGAAGTTCATTAACCCTATTTGCCGATAGAAATGTAAACTTAGTTGGAATGGACGCTGCAGGCACCAACAGCATCAACGCAGGTTTTATCATACTTTTTGCGGTGCCTTTTTCTATGTTATGGACATTTTTAAGCAAACGAAATAGCAATCCTAATTCAGCTATAAAATTTGGCTTAGGTCTTGTATTTCTTGGTCTTGGTTTTCTAATTTTCGCGATGTCTGCAAATAGTGTTGACGACTTTGCAAGAACCTCTATGATATATTTAATACTAGGTTATATGGTACTGACAATTGGGGAATTATTTTTATCACCTATTGGATTGTCAAAAATGACTGAATTGTCTCCATTAAAATATACGGCTTTCATTATGGGGGTTTGGTTTTCTGCCAATTTCTTTGGACACTTTTTTGCAGGAAAAATTGCGAAACTGACAGCTGCTTCAAGTGGAGAGTCTACTGTTTTTTCAACTGGTTTTTTCGGAACCATTACCGAGCAAGTAAGCGGGTTGACTACTCAAAGTGTTTTAACGGGCAGTGAAGGTTTACAACAACTATTTTCGTATGTTTCCGTGTATGCAAGTTTTGGTACCATTAGTATAATTGTGGGTATCTTTGCAATATTAATTTCACCATTCATTAAAAAAATGATGGGTGGCATACATTAAACACAGTAATATGGATTTCCTTCCTGAAGAAATAAATACCTACGTACAAAAACATTCGCAACCTGAACCCGAGCTTTTACAAAAGCTAAATAGAGAAACGTGGCAAAAGATATTAGCTCCACGAATGTTGAGCGGACATCTACAAGGGCGTGTATTAAGTATGCTTTCTAAATTAATAAACCCAAAAAATATTTTGGAGATTGGAACTTACACAGGATACTCTGCGCTGTGTTTGGCCGAAGGTATGCAAAAGGAAGGCGAGCTCCATACGATTGATATCAATGAAGAGTTACACGATTTTCAGCGAAAATACTTCGATGCTTCAGGCTTTGGAGAACAAATAATACAGCACACAGGAAATGCTTTAGAAATTATTCCGAAACTATCTCAAACTTTTGATTTGGTCTTTATTGATGCTGATAAAAGCAATTACCCTAAGTACCTCGACATTATTCTTCCAAAATTAAAAAGCGGATCGGTTATTTTAAGTGATAATGTGTTGTGGAGTGGCAAGGTCGTTCAGCCAGTTAAAAAAGATGATAAGGATACGGAAGCATTGCTGAAGTATAACAAACTGCTCAATGAGCATCCTAAACTGGAAACCGTTTTATTGCCTATTCGAGATGGGCTAACGGTTAGTAGAGTGATATAGTTTATAACAAAAAATGGTTCAGAAAAATTTCTGAACCATTTTTGTTAACTTTATTTATAATTTACTGAACCGCTTGTAAAGCATCGATATTTCCATAGCCTTTTGTACTATCTTTATTAGGGTAAAACTCGGAACTCTGTCGCATCTTATTTAACACCTGGCTTCTACTCCAAGTTGGATGGCGTTCCCAAACCAACGCTGCAATTCCGGCAGTTGTTGCAGTCGCCACTGAAGAACCGCCTACATAATCAGTATCTCCATTATAAAAACCTAATACAGCACTAGTACGTCCGTTATCATTTGCACGTTGCATTACGATTGTAAATTCAATTTCACTACCATCGTGACAAGTAGCACACTGTTCGTACGTTCCATCATCGGTTATTCCGGTTACGGCAACCGTTTCGCTCATACTGGCAGGAAAAATCACCGGATACCAATTAGTGAAGTCTAAGGAAGTTCCACCAGCTGCAAATATAAGTTTCCCTCTGCTATGTGCATACCGTACAGCATCTTTTACATTGTTAATAGACCAAGGATACCCGATAGACATAGATATAATTTTTACGTCGCTTCTATCTGCCAATTGTCGTAAAGCATCTTTTACACCTTTACGTTCGTGATAATCATTCAGCAATACATCTTCCGTAGCACGATACGCTATTAGGTTTGAGTTGTACGCCACCCCTACAGGTAGGTTATTATTATTTCTAGGGGAAGCAATGGTTGAGCCCATACTGGTTCCGTGACCACATTTATCATGCGGACCATCATAATTGTTAGACCACGGCCAAGATGAATCGATAAACGTTCCATATTTCTGAATGGTTCGGCCACTACTATATCCATCGTTAAAATTACTGCCTAATAGTGACTGACTTTGTGAAACTCCTGTATCAATCAGACCGACAGTTACACCAGATCCAGTACTATAGCCCCAAGCTTGTTCAATATTATGTTCATCATACGTCCAACTTACCAGAGAACCTGGTGCAATTGTACGGTAATCATTATTGTTTAAGGTTTGGCCATCTTTGCCACAACCACTAGACGATCGGTTTTGCGGATATTGTTCGCTATAAAAGAAAGAATACGCGTTGGGCTCCATATACCGAATATCGTCTCGTTTCCTTAATTCGGTAATTGTTTTCAGGGATTTTACCTGAACATCAATTACATTTAGTACATCATCGTCTTCGAAAAGAGTTTCTTTTCGAGAACCTTTCTCTATTGAAATTACTTCAGAAACGATTGCGTTTTTAGAATCGGTAAGTCTTGCATTCTTCTCAGTGCTGAAGCTTTCTCCTTTTTCTCCATATCCAACGGTTAAAATACCGCTTCCGTGCACCGTGGCACTCCACAATACTTGATCGGACGTTTTATCCCAACTAAAATCGCCCGTACGGCGCAATTGTTCGTCAATGATTTTGTTGATTTGGGGGATAGTTAATAATTCTTGTGAAGTTTCAGAAGTAAGATCAATTTCTTGAGTTTCTTCTGTTAGGGGATTGTCTTTTGTACAGCCTATCACAATTATTGCGAACGTGGCCAATACTACAAGTTGTAGTTTTTTCATAGGTTTGATGGTTTAATTAATAAAACATCAAGATACAAAAAATAGAAATTAATACGAGGAAGCTACTCTAAGTCTCTAACTTTTAGCTTGTCATGCTCTAAGGCTTTTTTGCACAATTTATAAAATATAATTGCGAAAATAGTACCTACTAAAGCTCCTACAAGTATATCGCTTGGATAATGAACACCTACATAAATTCTGCTTGTTACAAAAATAAGCGGCCAAAGGTAAGCTAGAAATATCCATTTGGTTTTCTGCCTTAAAATTAGAGCCATAAATGTGGTTACTGAAAAGCTAGAAGATGCATGCCCCGAAAAAAAGCTATAGTTAATGGGTTTTTGGAGAATACGAATAATCTCAGACAATGCTTCAACATTATTTGGTCTTAATCTGGCAACATAATCTTTTACAAAACCTGTAAAGAAAATAGTAATTCCGAAGGTTAGCAACAAGAAGAAAAGGATAGCTCCTCCTCGTTTCCATTTAAAGTAGTAGAATATTAAAAAAAAGAAAAGTAAGAAAAGTGGTGTCCAAGTTTCTATTTGTGTGGCGGTAATCCAAAAATTGTCAAACTTTTCTATTCCTAAAGAGTTAAGAAATACAAACAACTCTCTGTCCCATTCTTTTAGAATGTCAAACATTAAAATCTGCGTTTAATGGGACCGGTAATTTCGTCTACATCTTCTTTTACTTTATCAATCTCCTCACGTACATCTTTTGTAATATCAATATCAAGCCCTTGTTTTTCGGCACTTTTAGTGATTTCAGATTTAATATCATTTGTAGCGTCTTTAAGTTGACGCATACCTTTACCTAAACCTTTAGCGATTTCGGGAACTTTATCAGCACCAAAAACCAGTAGTACGATAAAGAGTATAAATACAATTTCGGTACCGCTTATAAATAAAAAGATTGCCTCTGCATACATACTGCAAATATAAACAAGAATATTATGCTACACGAAAAAGCCCCGTTAAAACAACGAGGCTTTGTGTATATAAATTTCAGAAAAAGTTATTCTTCTACTTTGTTTTTAAATTTATCAAAATCACCTAATTTTTTACGTTTAGGCCAACTATTGTTTTCGGTATCAATATCTGCTGTTTCTTCATCTGGATCAACCACTATCTTCGTAATTTCTTTGTCTGAAGCAATTACTTTTCCTACTTCTTTGTCATTTTTTCTCCAAATTTGAGCCGGATATTTCACTCGCTCTGTACTTCCATCACTATAGGTATACTCAGCTATAATAGGCATCGGGATGCCTCCTGGCTTTTCATAAACTATTTCATAAAAGTAATTTGGTTTTTTTAGATTTTTCCTTTCTTCAGAAGAAAGATTATCCATTATATATTCTTGTAAAGTGGTTACATCATCTAAAGAAGCATTTTTCATACTTTCCTCATAATCATCGCTTCCTTCTTCAACCATATAGACTAATGGTGGTAAATCGCTCTCCTGCATGCCTCTAGCTTCCATCATATCTCGTACTTGTTGGTTCATTTTTGAAGTTACATAGAAACGTTTTACATCTTTCACTCCAATATCTGTGTATTCGGTGCTATAAAACCAAGCTCTCCAATACCAGTCTAAATCTACAGCTGAAGCATCCTCCATCGTTCTGAAAAAATCTTCTGGGGTTGGGTGTTTAAACTTCCAACGATTAGCATAGACTTTAAAAGCATAATCAAACAACTCGCGACCCATTACAGTTTCGCGCAAAATGTTTAATGCCGTTGCCGGTTTTCCGTAAGCATTGCTACCAAAGCTGTAGGTGTTTAAACCTTTCGTCATTATCGGGGCGATGTAATCTTGATCGCCTGCCATATAATTCACGATGTTTTTGGCAGGACCTCTTCTAGATGGATATTTTGTATTTGGTGCAATAGCATCAGGGTACCACTCGCCAAAATCTTGCTCTGCTACGTATTGTACAAATGTGTTAAGGCCTTCATCCATCCACGTCCATTGACGTTCATCACTATTTACAATCATAGGGAAATAATTGTGGCCAACTTCGTGAATAATTACTGAAATCATACCATATTTAGTACGCTCACTGTAGTTTCCATCTTCATCTGGACGTCCGTAATTCCAGCAAATCATAGGGTATTCCATCCCTTGATTTTTTGCGTGCACTGAAATTGCTTTAGGATATGGATAATCAAATGTCATTCGAGAGTACGATTTTAAAGTACTCGCTACGGCTTTTGTTGAATACTCTTCCCATAGAGGGTTCCCTTCTGGTGGATACATAGACACAGCCATTACATCATTACCGTTGTTTTGCTTAACAGCCATCATATCCCAAATGTAACGTCTTGATGATGCAAATGCATAATCACGCACATTTTGAGCTATAAACTTCCATGTTATTTTATCTTTTGAAAATCCTTTTGAGGCTGCCTCAGCTTCTTCCTGAGTTACTATTACCACCGGTTTTTCATATGACTCTTTCGCTTCTTCATAACGATTCATCATTTCTTTACTAAAAATCTTTTTCCTATTTTGAAGTGTTCCTGTAGCATCTAACACATGATCTGCAGGAGTGGTAATATTTACTTCAAAATTTCCGAATGGTAAAGCAAATTCATCACGACCCCAAAATTGACTGTTTTGCCAACCTTCAACGTCATTGTAAACTGCCATACGTGGATAAAACTGTGCAATTACATAGCCACGGTTACCATCTTTAAATTCTTCATATCCACTACGGGCTCTATCTATAGTATGATTAGGAATATTATACCACCACTTAATTGAAAATTTAAATTGTTCTCCTGTCAACAGGGGCTGCGGCATCTCAATGCGCATCATAGTCCTGTTTATAGTATGCGGAAGATCATCACCTTTTTCATTTTTAACTTCTTGGATATTAAAACCACCATCAAAAGCAGCACCCATATGTTGTTGCACAAAAGAGCCCGCCGCATCGGCAGGAGCAGCTCCGCTTGGTTCTATCAATGGGGATTTTGAATCTTTGGCTCGAACGTTTTGGTCCAATTGCACCCATAAATATTCTAAAGGGTCTGGTGAGTTGTTGGTGTAAGTAATAATCTCGGCTCCATAAATTCTTTTATTTTCATCGTCGAGCTCTATGTTCATCTCGTAATCTGCCCGCTGTTGGTAATAGTTTGGTCCAGGAGCACCGCTAGCGCTTCGGTATTGGTTAGGAGTAGAAAACTCCTCATAAAGTTGTTTAAAGCGATTATTGTTGGTGTGTCCGGGCTCACGCTCGTTTCCATTGTTTTGATCCTGTGCGTAACTCGTTCCTGCTGAAAGAAACAAGATTACTAAGGAAAGGCATTTAAGTAGTTTCATAGATAGTTTGTATTTCTGAAATTTTAAAAAGTTTTAAAAATAGTTTTTATGTTGCTGAATGAAAATTGATTTAGTTGAAGTTTAACATATCTTTAAGATTATGGGAGTCTAAAATAAAGCTCCTTCGCATATCGGGAGTTTTTATATGAATGATATTCTGCTGTTCTTTATAAAGATCTAGTAAAACTTCATTTTTTACAGCTATGGAACTTAAATCGTTTACCCCTGAAATTTCAATATAAATATTTACAATATCAATATCATATTCCCTGCCTATATAATCTAGTTTTGCAGGTTTCCCGTTAATAGTAACTTTCAGTTTTTGAAGTATATACTTTTTAAGATACTCAATATCTTTCTCTTTTTCTTTAATTGTTGCTATGGAAATGGAAGGATCATACCGTTTTTGAAGTACTTTTTCTATATCGTCTATAAAAATTTTCGTTATTATCTGAACGGATTTCTTTTTAGGCACGTATTCCATATTAGTCGTGCTTACATAAAATTTATGCGCTGGTGCATAAGCAGTCATCAAAGGGAATACGATAGCAAGAATTGCTATTTTTAAATATTTCATATACTCAATGTGTTTTAATTGGACGCAATATATGTTGAAATGTTACAACAATTATTCCTTTTCTTTGGTTTTTGTTTCTTGCAACCTTTTGGTGTATTCAATCCCTTTTTCTTCAAATATATTTAGTACTAAAACATAATTTTCTTTTTTAAAGTCTCTTTCAAGAAGGCTCGTTTCCATACAAAAGAGTAGAAAATCATACAATCGGTCTTCAGGAATATTATAGGCTTCTTCAAAAAATGCCGATGTATAATAGTTGATAACTTTAGCAACCGTATTGTTTTGACCTTCCCATTTACGTCTAATTTTAAGTTTTTTATAGTATCCGCCTATATGCTTATATAATGCTTCTAAATCTACCTGCGTGGGGAAAGCAGCAACAAAAAGTGGTACAATTTTCTCTTCGGGTTCACCTCTAAAGCCGGGAATACCTACATCGTAAAAATTAATTTGTTTTTTGGTTTTAATACTTTTAAGATCACTTTCTAGGTTCCCTGTTAGGTTAGGACCTAACACTACTTCATCAAGCTCGTTTACTAATTCGTCAAGAATTACTATCAAAATACTTTTTTCAATTATTTCGGCCGAAATAGCTACTTTTTTAGGCACATAATTTACTGATGAAAACAATAAAGTATCTTGTTCTTTTACCGCTATAGAAAAATTTCCATGAACACCTGTAATAGTATTATAACGAGAAGTAAGGTTCATTACGTGAATTCCTTCAACATCGGTTTTATTGCTAATGGCCCCTTGTATTTGTTCTCGTTGCGCCACGCACTCTGCAATTAAAATAATGCAAAACACCAATAGTAGTAAATTATTCTTCTTCACTCGTTTTTTTGTAGCGGTTACTTTGTAGGTACATATAATCGAGTAATTCCATTTCGTTTTCGGCTTTGAGCATTGTTTCGGTTAAACCGCCTTCTTCAGCAAAATAGAGGAAATCGTTTGCTTTTTCTTTGGGAATGCCAAAGGTTTCTTCAATATATGCATTACTGAAACGTTGCCGTAGCGTTCTAGAAATTTGTACTCGGTCTTCTATGGTTTTATTCTTCACAAGATCAATCTCCATATTTTTAGGAAACAAGAGTCCTAAAATACCCAATATATTTGCTCCATCTTTTAAACCTTCATTATTAAGAGCCTCTTCTGCGGCGTTGCCGTCAATTTTAGTCAAGGCGTCTGGCTGAAATTCATATTTAAAATTTAAGGCTTCATAGGATAAATCCATTTTGGGTGCAAACGTGTAGGTTTTCACTCTGTTTACGTCCGCTACAATGTTTCCAGAAAGATCATAGGGCCTTACAATTACTTCTTCTAATTGATTTACAGCTGGATTCAAATAAATCTTCATTTTTTGAGTATCTATTATCCCTTTATCAACAATTATAGTAAAACTCTGAAATTGTAACGCCGTTATTAATACTCGATCGTTAACACCCACTTTTAATGTAAACTCCCCTTTTTCATTCGTGACAGTTCCTTTTTGGGTAGAGTTATTATAAATATTTACTCCCTCTACATCTTCACTCTGCGGAGCTGTTATAAAACCCTCAACAACAACTCTTTCTACATCCTGTGCCATTAGTAGCAAGGGAAACAAAACAAATAGTATGGTTAGTTTAATACGCATGATTAATTAAATTACAATATAAAGACGCCATTTTTTAAAGTACGTTTGTTAAATTTATCATATTATTTTTTAATCTGAACCATGAAAAACCTAATTATTGCAAGTACCTCAACTATTTATAACGGAAATTATTTAGACTATTTGACCGATGCATTGACAGAACTTTTCTCTGAAACCGATGAAATCCTTTTTATTCCTTATGCCCGTCCTGGAGGAATTTCACACGATCAATATACCGAAAAGGCATCTAAAGCATTTGAAAAACTGAACAAAAAAGTGGTGGGGCTTCATACCTTTCCAGATCCTGTTAAAGCGATTAACGAAGCTAAAGGAATTTTCACCGGAGGCGGCAATACCTTTGTTTTGGTCAGTTCCTTATATAAAAACCAAGTGATGCAACCCTTGCGTGAAGCTATTTTTAAAGGGACGCCTTATCTTGGCACCAGCGCCGGCAGTAATATTTGTGGGGTGAGCATGAAAACCACCAATGACATGCCTATTGTATATCCGCCATCGTTTAAAACATTAGGTGTAATTCCGTTTAATGTAAACCCACATTATTTAGACCCAGACCCATCGAGCGAACATATGGGCGAAACACGTGAAACCCGTATCAAAGAGTTTCATACACAAAATAATATCCCAGTAGTAGGTCTCCGTGAAGGAAGCTGGTTACGGGTTAGTGGTAGCTCAATTGTTTTAGAAGGTGAACACAATGCTCGTATTTTTAAGCAAGGGAAAGAACCTGTAGAAATAGCGACTTCAACTTCACTCAGCCAGTTAACGCTTTAAATAAACACCTTATAGCTCTTTTACAAAATGATACCCTTTGGCTACAAACCCTTGGTTGTAATAAAATTTATGAGAAGCAAAATTATGCGCATATGTATTTAGTTCCACCCAGTTACATTCTTTTTCCGCAGCATATCTGGTAACATATTCCATTAATTTTTTCCCCACGCCCTTACTTCGGTATTCATCGTCTATATATACGTGATCTAGTTCCATACTTTTACCAGCATAATGACGGGTTTGAAACCACAGGCCACAAATACCCATTAATTTTCCTGAATCGTAAATCCCCAAGCATTCATAATTCTCTTGAGACATAGCCAAAACACGTTCTCGTGAAACTGACTCTGGAATTGTATTTTCTTCAAGTTTTTGAAGTAATGGAATAATACTTAAAATTTCAGAAGGGGGGAATTATACCAAAAGAGAGCTTCATAAGTTTTATAATTATAGTACTTTTAAACAAATCTCGAAGATACCAAATGAAGCGAAAAGATTTTATAAAAACCTCGATACTTTCAGCAACAGCTCTAGCTATTTTGCCACATTTATCCTTCTCTCCTATTCAACAAAAATTTACCGTTGATCAATTATTAGGAAAAGGCAACCCAGATATTGTGGGTGATACTTATAGGTCTAAAATGCATAAAGAGGCTAAAAAAGCATTTTTAAAAATGAAGAAAGCCGCTGCAGAAGAAGGTATTTCCATTGAAGTAGTATCTGCTTACCGCAATTTTGAACGGCAAAAACAGATTTTTGAAGGTAAATACAACCGCTATACTAAACAAGGTCTCTCCCCTATCGAAACGATTGAAAAGATAATTGAATATTCTACTATCCCTGGAACGTCTCGTCACCATTGGGGTACCGATATTGATATTATTGATGGGAATGCTCCACGACCAAAAAACGTATTACAACCTGAACATTTTCATGGCACTGGTCCGTTTTGCAAATTAAAAAGCTGGCTTACCGAAAACGCCAACTCTTTTGGGTTTTATGAAGTCTATACCGACAACGCCAACCGAAAAGGCTTTAAATACGAGCCGTGGCACTTTAGTTATGCTCCAGTTTCAATCCCTATGCTGCAGGAATATAAAAAATTAGAGGTAAAAGATATCTTACAAAAAGAAAAAATCGAAGGGAGCGAACATTTTTCAGAAGCGTTTATTGAAAAGTACCGTGCCGAAAATATTCTTGATATAAATCCCAAATTACTTTCGTAACTTAGTATTCTAAAAACCAATATTATGGCTTCAAGACGGAGTTGGAAAATTAGGATATTTATCGGTCTGGCTATTGTTGCCTTTGCCTTTTTCAAGAAATGTGCAAATACAGAAGAAAACCCGTATACTGGGAAAGAACAGACCATTTCCATGTCTACTGAAAAGGAAATCGCTATTGGACTACAAAGTGCTCCACAGATGATCGATCAATACGGCGGACTCTACCAAGATAAAAGCAGGCAAGACTATGTAGATATGGTAGGAGCAAAATTAATCAATAACAGTATGGCTAAAAACACCCCGTATCAATATGAATTTCATTTGTTATCAGATTCTGAAACGGTGAATGCTTTTGCGCTTCCGGGCGGACAAATATTTATTACACAAGCGTTGTTTTCTCAACTTAGTAATGAAGATCAATTAGCTGGGGTTTTAGGACATGAAATTGGCCATGTACTAGGGCGTCATTCCGCAGAGCGAATTGCAGAGACCGAATTTTGGCAAACCGTTTCGCAAGGAGCTTCCGTTGGAGCTGATGCCGGTGGTTTAGTTGCTGGGATCGGGCAAAATGTTCTGCTTGGCAACGGCCGGGGAGACGAACTAGAAAGTGATGACCTAGGTGTTAAGTTTATGATCGATGCAGGATACAATCCTCGTGAAATGATTGAAGTGATGAGAATATTAAAAGCTGCAGCCGGTCCTAACCGCTTACCCGAATTTAAAAGTACGCATCCGGACCCTGAAAATAGAATTGAAAAAATTGAAGAGGCCATTGAAAAGTATGGAGGGTAATGCGTTTTATTTAAGTAAATGGAAAATCTAAATATTCAAACAAACTCTAAAGTTGAAGCCATTTTCAACAACTATCCCGATTTGGTTCAGAAAAAACTCTCGAACCTGAGGAAATTAATTTTTGAAACAGCAAAAAACATAGATGAAATAACAAAATTAGAAGAAACTTTAAAGTGGGGCGAACCCAGCTATCTCGCCAAAAAAGGGAGCACCCTACGGATTGATTGGAAAGAAAAAACACCAAATCAATATGCTATGTATTTTAAATGTACCAGTAATCTAGTGCCAACATTCAAAATGGCTTACAAAGATATTTTTACTTTTGAAGGAAATCGAGCCATCGTTTTTCAAATGAATGAAACCATTCCAGAAATTGAATTGAAAAAATGCATTAAAGCCGCTTTAACCTATCATAATATTAAACACATTCCTAATCTAGGGTTTTAAAAGAGATACACTTAAAGTACTTTTCATTTGTCAAATTTATTCAATCCTCATTTTATTCTTCATCATTCCTTAATTAGTATCTTTGTGGCTTAAACCCTGCTATGAACAAAAAAGTCCTTTTACTTATTCTTGATGGATGGGGAGTTACACAAGACCCAGCTGTTTCGGCCATAGAACAAGCTGAAACCCCTTATATCGATTCTTTATACTCCAAATATCCGAACGCGCAGTTACTTACCCATGGGATGAACGTTGGATTACCCGAAGGTCAAATGGGAAACAGCGAAGTGGGACATATGAATCTAGGTGCCGGACGTATTGTCTATCAAGATTTAGCAAAAATAAATTTAGCCGTAGAAAACAACAAATTAAAAGATGAACCCGTCTTAAAGGAAGCTTTCAATTATGCTAAAACACATAACAAAAAAGTTCATTTTATTGGTTTGGTTTCCAATGGTGGTGTGCACTCGCATATAAACCACTTAAAAGGTTTGCTCACAGCAGCTAATGATGAAGGCGTTAAAAATATGTTTGTTCATGCCTTTACCGATGGCCGTGACGTCGACCCAAAATCTGGAGCGGGACATATTCAAGATTTGCAAAAACACCTTAAAACTACCAATGCGAAATTAGCTTCAGTTATTGGAAGATATTATGCAATGGATCGTGATAAAAGGTGGGAACGCGTTAAAAAAACGTACGATTTGTTGGTCTTCGGAAAAGGGCAGCATTCAACTAATGCCGTTCAAAGCATTGAAGATAGTTATGCTGAAAACATTACAGATGAATTTATTGAACCCATCGTTCTGACGGAAAACGAAAAACCCGTTGCTACGATTGAAAAAGATGATGTGGTGATTTTCTTCAACTTCAGAACAGATAGAGGAAGACAGCTTACCGAAGCATTGACGCAACAAGATTTCCCGGACTACAACATGGAAAAGCTTCCCTTGAAGTTTATAACCTTGACCAACTATGATGAATCGTTTAAAAACATAGCGGTTGTTTATAACAAAGCGAACATTAAAGAAACGTTGGGTGAGGTTCTTGAGCAAAACAATAAAACCCAAATACGCATTGCTGAGACTGAAAAATACCCACACGTGACATTTTTCTTTTCCGGCGGAAGAGAGAAACCTTTTAACGGTGAAAGCCGCATATTATGCCCTTCACCAAAAGTAGCCACCTACGATTTGAAGCCTGAAATGAGTGCTTATGAAATTCGGGATAAAATTATTCCTGAAATTAACTCGACATCAGCCGATTTTATTTGCTTAAACCTTGCTAATCCAGATATGGTAGGACACACTGGTGTTTTTGAATCAGCTGTAAAAGCCTGTGAAACAATCGATAGTTGTGCTAAAAACATTATTGAGGCCGCACTTGAAAACGATTACACGACACTAATTTTAGCAGATCACGGAAATAGTGAAACCATGCGAAACCCAGACGGATCGCCAAACACCGCACACACAACTAATCCTGTACCTATTATTATTGTAGATACTGATATTAAAAACGTCAAAAAAGGTATTTTAGGCGATATTGCACCCACTATTTTAAAACTAATGGGCATTACTAAACCAGAATCCATGACACAGGATTCTTTAATTTAATAAAAAGATGAAAAAAATAATTTTTGCTCTTGTAGCAGTATCGCTTATAGCTTGCGGTTCGCCAAAACAAAAAAAAGAAGATAAATCTCCCGAAAAAACGATGCTAGAGAAAGATAAGATTCCCTCAATTAATAGAGAAGTACCCGACGAGGAAGACGGCGGTAATATGCTTTTAGGGGAAATAAATAAAAAAGCTTTCAGTAATGAGCCTTATTCGGAGTGGTTTGAGGCAAATGCAGAGTTTCATACTTTGGACACAGCCACAGTTAAAAAGATAAAACCACTTTTAAAAGATGTAAAAATAACTGCCTTTATGGGTTCTTGGTGTTCAGATAGCCAACGTGAAATTCCTGCATTCTATAAAATTATCGAATTTGTGGACTATGACCTTGATAAGCTCACACTGTACGCCATGGACCATCAAAAATTAACAGAAGAAGGTTACGAAAACACATTAGATATAAATTACGTACCCACTTTAATATTTTACAGAGAAGGAAAAGAAATTGGCCGTTTTGTAGAACATGCTCAAGAAAGCCTTGAGAAAGATATACTTGCTATTGTAAGCGGAGCTGATTACAAGCATGCTTACGAAGAATAAGTGCTGTAATATTTGTATTTTTGCCGTTTACAATAAGCCATGATTACTGAAACCTTGACCATTGCGGTAGATTTTGACGGAACCATTGTTGAGGATCAATATCCAAATATTGGTAAACCCAAATTATTTGCTTTTGATACGTTAAAGAAACTTCAAGAAAATGGACATCGGTTAATATTATGGACGTACAGAAATGGTAAGACTTTAGATGACGCAGTAGCTTTTTGTAAAGAACAAGGTGTTGAGTTTTACTCTGTAAATAAAAGTTTTCCTGAAGAAAAATTCAATCCAAAATATAGCCGTAAAATAAACGCTGATATTTTTATTGATGACCGAAATATTGGCGGTTTATTAGAGTGGGGACAAATATACCAACAGCTTATTGGTGAAGAAAAACCGGTCATACAAACCAAGAAAAAGAAAAAAGGATGGTTTCCTTTTTAAAAAAGAAGAACATGATTATACCTAAAAGCAATGAAGAAATTGAACTAATGCGGGAAGCAGCCTTAATTGTTTCCAAAACGTTAGGGATGTTAGCCAAAGAAGTAAAGCCTGGCGTAACCTCGCTTCACTTGGATAAATTGGCAGAAGAGTTTATTAGAGATCACGGTGCTGTTCCCGGTTTTTTAGGAATGTACGACTTTCCAAACAGTTTATGCATGAGCCCGAATGCCCAGGTAGTACACGGTATCCCAAACGACGTTCCTCTTAAAGAGGGCGATATTATTTCAATAGATTGCGGCTCTGTAAAAAATGGTTTTTATGGTGACCACGCTTATACATTTGAAGTAGGCGAAGTTAATTCCGAAATAAAAAAACTATTAAAAGTCACCAAAGAGTCACTTTATGTAGGCATTCGTGAATTTAAAAAAGGGAATCGTGTAGGCGATGTAGGATATGCCATTCAAAACTATTGTGAAGATCAAGGATATGGCGTGGTTCGCGAATTAGTGGGGCACGGTTTAGGCCGTAAAATGCATGAAGATCCTGAAATGCCAAACTATGGCCGTAGAGGTCGCGGAAAGAAGTTTGTGGAAGGAATGACTGTTGCTATTGAGCCAATGATTAATTTAGGCACGCGCCGAATTGAGCAATTAAAAGATGGCTGGACCATTTTAACCGCAGACCGCAAGCCTAGTGCGCACTTTGAACATGATGTGGCTTTGGTGAATGGTAAACCGGAATTGCTATCTACTTTTGCCTATATATATGATGCTTTGGGTATTGAAAGTGATGAGGAAAATGAATTTCGCCAAAAGGAATTAGTGCTGTAACCTGCTCAGCCATGCAAAAGCTATCTACTTTTTTTCTGAATATAATACCTCGGCCGTTATTAATCCGGTTAAGTTATTTGGTGAAACCTTTTGTCGCTTTTTTTTTAAGAGGCGACAAATATACAGACCCTATCGATGATCAGTCCTATCGTAAATTCCTACCGTATGGATATGAAAAGGTTCGCGAAAATGTATTAGCACCTGGTACGTTATCCTTAGAACGCCATCGACTGTGTTGGTTGTACTTAAAGAATGAAACGTCTTTCTTTTCTTCAAAATTAAAAGTTCTTCATTTTGCCCCTGAACAAGCTTTTTATAAGCGTTTTAGGAAGATGAAGAATCTAGAGTATACTACTACAGACCTTAACTCCCCTATTGCCGATGTAAAAGCCGATATCTGCAATTTGCCTTTTGAAGATAATGAATTTGATTTTATAATCTGTAACCACGTTTTAGAGCATATCCCAGATGATACTAAAGCTATGCAGGAATTGTATCGAATTTTAGCTCCAGGTGGAACAGCAATCTTACAAATCCCTTTAGAAAACGATAGAGAGACTACTTTTGAAGACGACTCAATAACCGATCCTAAAGAACGTGCTAAAATTTTTGGACAGTATGATCACGTGCGTATTTATGGGATGGATTACTTCGATAAGCTGGATTCAGTAGGGTTTTCGGTTCAAGCGCTTGATTACACAAAGGCATTTTCCGAAGAAGAAATCAATACCTACCGCTTGGCAGAAGGTGAATTACTACCCGTTTGTAAAAAGAATTAATTTTCAGAAGTCTTTGATTGCATTCCTCTAGTTAAAAATTCTTTTTGCTGGTTTAAAGAATCTGTATACGTAAGGTACGCTTCCACATTGGATAATTCTTTCAATATTTTTTTAGACTTATCAAGTCCTAGTGCCATAAAAGAAGTAGCATAAGCGTCTGCTTCTGCACAAGTATTAGCAATCACAGTTGCACTAGTAACATCACTTTGTTCAGCTTTTCCTGTAAGTGGATTTATGGTATGCACATATTTTTTACCAGTCAATGAATCAACCCTAAATTTTCTATAATTCCCCGATGAAGCCATCGCCCGGTTGGTAAGCGAAACGGTTTCAGCATAACTACGATCATCTATATCTGAATTGACCGATTCAACTCCTACCGTCCAAGGTTTTTGTTTTGAGAGGTTGGTTCCTTTGGTTAAAATTTCACCTCCTAATTCAATTAAATAATCGGTAATTCCGTTTTGCTCAAGATAGTTTCCTATCAAATCTATTCCGTAGCCTTTTGCGATTGCATTAAAATCAAAGTATACTTGAGGGTGTTTTTTCTGAATTGTATTTTCTGAAGTAAGTATTACCTTATCAAAACCTACATATTCCATCAATGAATCTAAAGTAGTGCTATCTATCTTCTGAAGTGGTTTTGCTTCACCAAATCCATACGCATTGCGAAGCACACCAATAGTGGGATCAAAATAACCATTGGTTTGTTTGTGTATTTTTTCTGAAAGAACAAACACATCTCTAAAAATTTTGTCTATAATAATGTTTGAATCACCTTCATTTATTTTTGAAATATCACTATTTGGAATGTACGTGCTCACGGATTGGTTAACAGCTTCCACAACAGAATCTATTCCTTTTTGAGCTTCAAAATTTTCCTGTGAATAGTATTGTATATGATAGGTTGTTCCAAAAGCTTTCCCCTCAACATAGGTGGCTTCCTGTGTGGTTTGAGTACAAGAAATCAATAGAAAAAGGGTGGTCATTATTAATAAATATCTCATAGTATTTCTTGTAAGCCGTTATAAACCATAGTATAATTTTCACCTTTTAATACGGGTTCTGCGTAATCGCTTCCGTGGCCCAACCCTACTCCAGCATAATAGGTTTTAGCATCAAATTTATCGGCATGAGCTTTTATAGTTTGCATAAAAATGGGATCGTAGGTATTGGCGTCTTCAGGATAAGTAGTAGCCCTTACAATAATAAAGTGCAGGTCTTTGTTTTTTAAAGCTACAAACTGTGGGTCCTTTTTTAGTTTTGAATTGATCCCTAAAAACTCAAATCCATTTTCTTTAAGATCCTTTCCTACTATATTCATAGCTAGATTATGTAATTCTTGTTTGGTAAGTGGTAAACTCATATTAAATTATAAGTTACAAAATTATAAACTATTTGTTTTAAAAAAGAAGCCGCTTCAGAAAGACTGAAACGGCTTATATTAAACTTTTTGAAAAAGATAATCATTACCCTCCAAAATCATCAAAGCGAATATTTTCATCTGGAATACCAAAATCTTCTCCCATTTTTTGAACCGCTTGGTTCATTAATGGTGGGCCACAGAAATATAGTTCTATTTCTTCTGGCTCTTCGTGATGATTTAAATAATTATCGATTACCACTTGGTGAATAAAGCCAACAAAACCGTCGCCTTCTTCATCGTGGATATCTTTCTTCACTTTCCAGTTATCTTCTTCAGCCGGCTCAGAAAGGGCTAAATAGAACTTAAAGTTGTCAAATTCTCTTTCTA
>NZ_CAXBCK010000051.1:0-25782 GCF_963974425.1 uncultured Marixanthomonas sp. | reverse complement strand
TGGGACTATAAATTATAAGTTTACAAACTACTTATTGTTCGGGTTATTACGATTTGCTCGTTTTGCCATCTACGGAATTGCTATTTTCAGTCTTATGAAGTGATAGGCATTTAAAAGAATAGTATTTTTGCAAGGCAGAAATACACTTAACTTCTTTTATGCCTAAAAATGATCCCTACGCAGCATTACGCTACCGCGAATTCAATATTTTTTTATTGCTCCGTTTTGCCATGGTCTTCGCTTGGACCATGCAATTTGTTGTTATAGAATGGGAAGTTTATAGTATTACAAAAGATCCTCTTTCACTAGGTATTATTGGTTTAATGGAAGTAATTCCAGCAGTTTCCATGGCGTTATTTGCTGGTCACGTTGTAGATCAAAAAGAAAAAAAGGGGTTACTTATTAAGTGTATTATAGGGTTTTCTATAGTTAGTTTTGGGCTGTTTTTAATTACTTGGCCACGTATTATTAGTGGGATGGCTACCAACACTGTTCTATACTGTGTGTACTTCTTAGTTTTTCTCGGCGGACTCGTACGTGCTTTTATCGGGCCTACTATTTTTTCACTCTTTTCATTATTAATTCCTAAAAAAGTATATCCCAACGCAGCTACTTGGAGTAGTTCTGTTTGGCAAGTAGGAGCGGTTTTAGGTCCCGCACTTGGTGGTTTCGCTATTCATTGGATTGGCGTGCATTGGTCTATGTGTTTTATCTTCGGACTCTCGTTGTTAGCATTAATCAGTTTATCTCAAATTCCGAAAAAACCTGTTTTAAATCCGAATATTGGGGAACCCGTAATGCAAAGTTTAAAAGGAGGATTGAAGTTTGTTTTTTCTAACAAAATAATCTTGGGGGCATTAACCTTAGATATGATTGCGGTATTATTTGGTGGAGCAGTGGCGCTATTACCCATTTTCGCACAAGATATTTTACATGTAGGCTCTGAAGGCTTCGGAATTTTACGAGCCGCCCCAGCAGTGGGGGCGGCTATTATTATGTTTACGTCAGCCTATTTTCCATTAAATAAAAATGCGGGTATGAAACTCTTGGCTGCTATTTTTGGTTTCGGCCTCTGTATTATTGTATTCGGACTCTCAACCTGGTTCTGGCTTTCGGTTTTTGCCTTATTTATGAGTGGGGTCACAGATGGAATTTCAATGATTATTCGTCAAACAATTTTACAATTAAAAACACCCGATGCCATGCGTGGTCGCGTAGCATCGGTAAATTCTATGTTTGTGGGGTCTTCCAATGAGTTAGGAGCTTTTGAAAGCGGATTAACAGCCAAACTAATGGGTACCGTCACCGCCGTTGTTTTTGGTGGTTGTATGACGTTAATCACGGTTGTAGGTACCGGAGCCTTACTTCCAAAGTTTAGAAAACTTGATTTAGAAGAAGACTTAAAGGAATATGAAACCGAAGAAGACTAATTATTTAATATCCGCTTCAGAAATACGGAACGGATACGCTTGTTGCACCTGCTTGATTTCTTCTTCAGTAAGTTCACCTTCTTCTTTTTTTAATATAGTTTCTGCATACGCTTCGCGCAACTCCAGATAAGCTGCTGTCAATTCATTCTGTACCGTTATAAAAGCTTTATAAGGTGTTTTAGGGTGCGTTTTTATTGAAATAGATGCTTTTTTTGGGTTATCGGAAGCAGAAGCAATTTTATCCCCATTGCAATAAGTACACGTAGCATCACCATTGTTATCTATAAAATTGGTAAGTACAGTTTTTAAATCTTTATAAGAAGTAATAGTTTCGTTCACAAATAGTTCGCCGGCTTTATTTATGTTAATACTTAAGAGATTTCGCTCGTTTATTTCAGTATCACATTTTTGTCCTGGAGGGCAGGGTTCAGGAATTTTCCGAACAATCCCTTTATCATTAGGAATAGTTGTGGAAACTAAAAAGAAAATTAATAATAGGAAAGCAATATCGGCCATGCTTCCTGCATTGACCTCGGGCACTTTGTTTGAGTGTCTCATAACTGATGGATTTAATGTGTTAGTTACAAGAAAACTTCAAAAAAAGTGCCAGAATGTTTTTTAGGTCTTTAAAACTATTTTTTTAAGCGTTGTAGATTACTCTTTTTGAATACTTTGCTTAACCTCTTCTTTATTCCATCTAATAATATTTATAGCAAGAAAAGTATTGGCAAGTACCATCATCGCTAAAATAAGTAGTTCTGAAATATTAGAAACTTCATAGAATATAGACCCTACAAAATGATATACATTAAATACACCAATTACAAGTGCCCAACAGAAAGAAGTCCAACGAAACCACGATTTCTTCACTTCCAACGTAAGTAAAAAGAAAAGTAAAGCCAATCCTTCCAGCCCTACGCGCCATAGGTGATGGTTCAGTGGTACGTCGCCTGTAGCACCTTCAATCATTACAGATTCGTTATAATATACACCAAATAGACCGTAAATGTGGTGAACGATAAATCCGATTGCCAAGAAAAGCCATAACACAGCTGTTTTTGTTCTCATAAATTTTAATTTGTTTGTTGTTTTTGTTGAAGGGGTAAGCGATTGTTTAAAAACTTTTTTACGCTCTTGTAATAAAGTTGTATGTTCAGTATTGGTGACAGGGCGTTTCAGTTTTAAAACTATCCACAATGAAACGATACTCATTATAAGCCAAAATAGATCTACACAGAAAATTTCATATTGACCTTCAGCAAATGTTTTCCATATCCAATTTCCAGAGGTTATACCGTTCACTATTGGGATTAAGAACCCTAAAATACTTCCTGATAACAAGGTGTATTTATTGGTTTTATAATTATCGCGCATAAAGCGAAATGCAGCAGCGACAGCGATCCAACCTAAAAAGTAAACAGCGTATAAAATAGATTCTCGAGAAGAATCCATCGATCTAGGGAGTATCTTCGCAATAATAAAAGAGAAAGCGGTAATAGGGTACATAGTTAGGCAAATTGCTAAGTAAACATGTCCTACTTTTCGGTTAAATAACTTTTGCTCAATAGGCACATTCTTTTTATGTCGAGCTTCTAGCCAAATTAATACCCCTGAAATAATTACAAAACAGGTTATTAAAGCCAAAACGAAATAAATGAACTTTAATGGTAAGCCGCCAAAATCTCCAAAATGAAGCCTGCGTACTGTTAATTCAACATCTTCTAGGTAATCATTATCATGTGGATTTTTCTCTGAAATTAGTTCTCCAGAAGCTACCTCATAAACAGTACGTCCGTTCCCTAAAAACTTATCATCAGGATCTAGTAAACCATCCACTTGAAATTTCATGTTAGCAGCACCATAATTACGAATATACACTTGAGCAGGCGTGAAGTTTTCCCACTTGCTAAGCGTTTTATCCATGAAAACGTTCAAGTCTGGAATGTTAGTAAACTCCTCTTTTTCTAGCTCGTAAGTCTTCGCCATAGGGCGGAGTTCTGCAATTGTTTTGTCTTGGTCATTATCGTAAACAAAATTGGCGGGCAGTAACACCAATGCTGAAAGACATAAAAAGCAACTGGTTACAGCAAATACAAATTGAAAGGGAAGGCCAATCATACCTAAAACGGTGTGTGCATCGGTCCAAATGGTTTTCAATTTCTTTTTGGGTCTGAAGGTGTAAAAATTCTGAATAATCTTTTTCCAATGGACAATAACTCCGGTAACAATGGCAAATAAAAAGAACAGGGCGATAAAACCAGAAATGTAGATACCAATGACTGGTACTTGACTAAAAAAGTGAAGTCTGTAAATCAATTCACCAATACTATAAAAATCATAATATTCTGAATGAGTGTAATCTGTAGCGTCTAAAAAGAAGTAATACTTCTTATTGTCATCGTTAACAATTGTGGTGTCTTGCGACTTACTTAGCAATACATATAACTGCTCTTTAGCATCTGGGGCAATCATTCTCACATCTCTTCCATAGAGATTGAAACCTTGTGCTTTAATACTATCAACAACACGATTATAATCAATATTTTGAGCTTGTTCTATATTTACAGAATCACCTTTTTCCCAAGCAGTGATTTCATCTTTTATCAATGCAAAAGCACCGGCAAAGAATATAATATATAAAGCAACACTAATAACAATACCGCTAACAGTATGGGTATGAAAAAAGACGTTGTAATTACGTTTGCTCATAAAAGTTAATTAATTGGATTGTACATTTTTCCGAAGTAAATAGCAATACTCAATAGGATGCTTATACTTAAATAGATTGCCCATAATTTCCATCCATTCTTTGCTAAAAAGGATAGAATTATAATGGTAACCCATAGTATATAAAGTGTAAAAACCGAAGTGATTAAAACAATTTCAGGGTTGGGTAACCAATATGCTAATGCTATATGTAACAAAACTGAAATGATATATCCTCCCAAAATGCCTGCCGAAATTTTAGCAAATCGCTGCCAGGAAGACGTTGTTAAGTGTTTTTTATTAGCTGGCATAGGCGAAGTATATTTCAAAAATAAAAGAAACGATAAAAATGACGCTCATTTGTTTATAATTAATAACCTGTAATGGTACTAAAATTACAGCAAGGCTCGCTACAATAGATAGTATAATAAATTCTGAAATAATTCCTGAAGCAATACCCCAAACTAATGAAAGGACTACAAAAGCAGCTAGCAGTAAAATAAGTGCGGTAACTTTAAAAACTTGCTTGTTACTCAAAGCTAATTTTCTTTCGGGAACAGAAGTAGGAATTGCTGCTCTTTTTGAAGTTAAAAGAAGCATATAGAAACCTAAAACAGTAAGTAGTATTGTTAGCGTTATCATTTTATTTTTTTAAAAGCAATAACCCTGAACCATTTTCAGGGTTATTGTTACTTAACAAAAAATCAATCAAATATTCAATAGTAATCTTTTAAAATTTATAGGTAAAGTTGGCATATAAAGCGCGCGGTGTTTGCGGTGTAATAGTTGTCCAACCTTTATAATACTCTTTATTGAAAACGTTATTCAACTTTAATCCTATGCGGTATTTATCGGCTTGATAAAAAACAGAAGCGTTTGCAACTGTATATTCAGGAAGTATAAATTGGCCAGCAGAACCATAATCTATAGTTACACGCTCACTAGCACCATTAAATCCAGCTCCAAGACCAAAACCATCTAAAACTCCTTCTTGAAATTCATAGTTCGCCCAAAGGTTATACAATGTCTCAGGACCAGCTTCTACAGGACGTGTACCTAATAAAACAGGATTGTCGTTTTTAATAATTTCACTATCATTATTACTGAAACCAGCTTTAATATTCAACCCACGAACAGGATTTGCATTTACTTCAACTTCAAAACCTTTACTTTCTACTTCACCACCTTGAATTTTATTAAATGGAGAAGAAGGATCGGTAATTACTTTATCGGTCACATTAATATCATAATAACTAATAGTCGCATGCAAGCGGTTGTTAAAGAAGTTTGTTTTAACTCCAAACTCTAATTGATTTGCTTGTTCAGGATCAAAAGACTTTAACGTTTGAGCGCCATCTTGTGGATCGCCTACTAGAGCAGGAGCTACATTTGTAAATCCATTTTGATAGTTAGCAAATACAGAAATAACATCTTTAATAGGCTGGTATAACAACCCAAACTTTGGTGAGAAAGTGCTCTGGTCGTAATCATCATCTGGATTAGTAAGGTCACCTTCGTTGTCAAACACATCAAAACGAACACCGGCCATAGCAGAAAGAGTAGGTGTTATATTTAAAACATCTGAAACATATGCACTATACACGTGTGTTTTAGACTTAATGTTGTTAACCGTTTGAGAAGCCAATGCCTCATCTACACCAGCGGTAGTTAATGGATATGAATCGTCTTCAACTTCTTCAGTAAACGGGTCATCACCTATGGTTTGTCCATTTGCCCTAACATTTCCGTAGAAAGCATAGCCCGTACTATTATCTGTTACGGTTGAATTAAAATAATCAACACCAGCCACTACGCGATTTCTAAGATTTCCTATTTTGAAATCACCAATAAAGTTTTGCTGAATATCGGTTGTATTGGTTCGTGAATTCTGTTTGTTGATTAAACGGCTAAACGTGGTTCCTTCTAAAATTCCGTAGTCAAATAAATAGGAGTAATAACCATCTGTTGATGTACTACTTTTTGAAATAATGGTTTGTGATTGCCACGTATCAGACAATTTATAGTCCATCTCCACACGGTAGTTGGCAGAAGGATTTGTAAGTGTTAAGGCGTTACTTGTAAATGATAACTTATTATTATAGTTAAGTTCGTCTAGATTTCGAGCTCTAGATGGCGCTGAACGATTTAAAAATAAGAATGTTGGGTTGGTTTGTTCAGCTTGCGTAATTTCAGCATAAAAAGAAAATGACAAACGATTGTTTACTTTGTAAGAAAGGGAAGGAGCCACAAAAAACGATTTTCTGAAACCTGCATCTTGAAAACTATCTTCGGTAGAATAAGAGGTGTTTAAACGAAAATAGATATTGTTTTCTTTATCCAACGGTGTATTCAAATCAGCCGAAATCATATTTAAACCATATGTTCCGGATGTGAATGAAACTTCCCCGCCAAAACCAATATATGGTTTTTTGGTAACCACGTTTATTAAACCACCATAGGATGTTACGGTACTACCAAATAAAGTAGCTGAAGGCCCTTTTATCACTTCAATACGTTCAATATTGGCAGCGTTAATCGTACCATTGGTGATCCCTGGAACACCGTTTACCAATTGTGGTTGTACCGAAAACCCTCGTAAAGAATAGTATCCTGCACCATCACCACCACGCCCCGTAGAAGTCCAAAGTTTTTCAATACCTGTAGCGTTTTTTAAGGCATCTTCAAAATTTGTGGTAATTTGTGATTTTAATAAATCGGTTGTAATCGTACTATAAACCTGTGAATTTTCAAGATCTTGTAATGGTAATTTTGAAACATAAGCTGTTTTTTTACGAGAAAATTTATTTCTACGTTCCCCGTTAACAACCACTTCTTGTAAAATTTCATTTCCTTCGTATAAGATTACATCGGAAAGCTTTTTGGTTTCATTTTCTGAAATGGTAAAAGCTACTTCGTGGTTTTTAAAACCTACATACGAAAAGTAAACAGTATGCGTGCCTGCAGAGATGCCATCAATTTTAAAATGACCATTTGTATCGGTTTGAGTACCTTTCTGAGAATTCTCTAAAAAAATATTTACACCCAAAAGAGGAGCGTTGTTTGCGTCTGTTACATTTCCTTCAATTTTTGCAGTTTGAGCAGTAGCACCTGTAAATGCTAGTAGGATTAAAATTAGTTGGGATACTTTATGCATTTATTGTTATTTAGACTTAATATAGATAGTTAATTTTGATGCAAAACTAATAACCCTTTTTGATACCTCAAAAGTTTATTTAGATTAATTTTAAATAGAATTGTACAAAATAGTTATAGGCTACTATAAATTAGGTGCTTAAACTTGAAAAAATATTTAAAAATCAAAGGTTCCTAAAATACGCTTTGCATTCTTTTACCAGAATATAAAACGTACCTTTGCATTCTAAAAAAGTAGGCTATATGGCAACATTTCAACAAGTAGGAATTCAAAAAGAATATATAAAGGCATTAAAAGAGTTGAATATTACAACTCCAACTGAAATTCAAGAAGCTGTTATTCCACTTTTGTTAAAATCGAAAACCGATTTAGTAGGACTCGCACAAACAGGAACTGGTAAAACTGCCGCCTACGGTTTGCCATTATTACAAAATATAGACACTTCAAAAGCAGTGGTGCAAGGATTGATTTTAGCACCAACTCGTGAATTGGTACAGCAAATCCAAAAACAGCTGTTTAGGTTTACCAAATATGCTCCCGATAAAATTTTCGCCGAAGGTGTGTATGGAGGTGAAAAAATTGACATTCAGATAAGAAGATTAAAACGTCCTACTCATATTATCGTAGCTACTCCAGGAAGATTGATGGATTTAATGAAACGAGATGAAATTAGTTTACAAACCATTAAAACCTTGGTTTTAGATGAAGCTGATGAAATGTTGAGTATGGGTTTTAAACAAGACCTCAATAAAATTCTAGAACAAGCAAATAAACAACGTAATACGTGGTTGTTTTCGGCTACCATGCCCGAGGATATAAAGAAGATTGTAAAAACCTACATGGCTACCGATGCTGTGAAAATTGAAGTGAATAAAAATTCATTAGTCAATGCAAATATTTCGCATTACTATATAAAGACCTCTTTAAAAGAAAAAGTCGAAAACTTAATTCGTTTAATGGATACGTTGAAAGACGACCGCGGAATAATTTTTTGTCGTACAAAAGCAGGTACACAAAAACTTACTGAAATTTTAAAAGAAGATGGTTTTTCAGTAGCTGCCTTAGAAGGAGATATGCAGCAAAAAGAACGAGATAAAGTAATGCGCGCTTTTAAGAAAGAAACGGTACAAATCCTTGTTTCTACTGATGTTTCAGCGAGAGGAATTGATGTAAACAACCTCGGGTTTGTTATCCACTACCAATTACCCGATCAACAAGAATATTACACCCACCGAAGCGGTCGTACCGCCCGAGCTGGGAAAACAGGTGCTTCCATTGCGCTTATTTTACCAAGTGAATTGCAAGACATTCATCAATTACAGAAAACGCTTGATATTAAATTTAAAGAATCAATTTTATAATAAAACTATGGCATTAACTAACAACGACATTATGAAAAAACTTCGCGTAGCCCATAAGTTGCGTGACGATGATATTGTAAAAATTTGCTCTTTAGTAGATTTTAGGGTTTCAAAAAGTGAATTGGGCGCTATTTTCCGAAAAGAAGACCACCCAAAGTATATGGAATGTGGTGATCAATTTCTACGGAATTTTTTAAACGGATTAGTTGTGCATCTACGTGGACCGATGCCTCCGAAGAAAAAGAAAGAATCTTCTAAGTAGCATAAAGCTTTAATGGTAGCAATTAAAAATGATTAAATTAATTAGAGAGATATGGAACTCAAAAAATAGAGCCTTAGTGTTTTTTTTAATTCTTATTACTTTGGGAGGTATATACCTGTATCTTGATCGACCAAGCATTTCAACATCCAATGACCTGACTGAAGTTAAAGGAACACTTAATCATATTGACCAAGAATTGGTTTATATTAAAAAAATTAGAAAAACTGAACGCGACTCAACTTACCATATATACTTAAACGAGTACCCTTCTAAATTTCAGGTCAGTTATATGCCATACTATAGAAAGGAATTTTATAGATCTGCAAAACACAATGACCAAATTATATTACACATTGCTAAAGAAAATATTAGAAGACTAAAAATTCCTGATGCCAAAATTAGAAGTTTTTCCTTAACTGTAAATGATAAAGTATACTTGTCAGCAGATAGTGGAGCGAGAGGTTTTGGTAAAGGCTACTTTGAACTAGGAATGATCTTTATTTCGTTAACAATAAATTTCTTCCTAATTAGGGATATATTAAATAAAAAATCACGACCAAAATTGTAAAAAGGAATAACAGCTAAGTCTCAAATTTATTTTTTTTCCGTTTTATTAACTTAGTAGTTTATTTTAACGAACAGTACACATATTTTTTTCGTTTTTGCTTTTATATAATTAGCCGCATCTGAAAACTCAAAATGTTACTGCTTTTATACAAATACATTATGGAATGTGAGACGTTTCAATCATATATAATGAGTAGAGGAGGGGTAACCCAATCGCAATTCAATGAATTGACACCTTTTTTACGTTCTGAAACTTTTTCAAAATGTGAAATACTACTTCAACAAGGGGAAACTTGTAAAGCCTCCATGTTTGTTGAAAAAGGATTACTTCGTGCCTATACATTAGATGAATCTGGTAAAGAACATATTGTACAGTTTGCTCCAGAAAATTGGTTTATAGGTGATAGAGGTAGTATTTACTTTAACGACCCTTCCTATTTTATTATTGATTCAATAGAAGACGCCGAAGTAGTTTTTATAACAGATGAATTTATTGAAAAGGCTTCAGAATTAAGTGCTTCTTTCAGAAAATTCAATAAAAAGTTACTTCATAATCACATTCAGCACCTTCAAAAACGAATTGATTTGCTGTTAGGCGCTTCCGCAGAAAAACGATATTTAAACTTCATTGAATTATACCCCGATTTACTATTGCGTGCACCACAATGGATGATTGCTTCATACTTAGGCATCACTCCCGAAAGTCTAAGCCGAGTGAGAAAATCGTTGGCTGAGAAAAATTTTGAATCGTATTAAAGATTGAGTCTAATCTTATAAAGCACGTAAAGAAGGAACTTCTAGTTCATCAATATCCCAGTTCGCCAGACTAGCTCCGGCACGATAAGCAGACTCCATAAAAGCCAATAACGTTTCTCTAGGGTTTTCTTTGGTAAGAAGGTCATTGTATTTTAAAATAGCCATCGGACTTCCGTTGGCATCCATCCAGAAAGCATTATCCGGTTGCAATGGTTTTTTATCAATCCCTTCAGGAGCTGGATAAGTGTACGAATAAAAGGCAGGTTCTTTCATATTGTCATCTCCTGCCCAAAACCCGAAACTAATACAATCGTGGGTATACGCATCTTTGTCCGATATTCTTGCTTCTTTAAGCATAGGTGGTGCTTTTTTACCTGAAAAGCGGGTGACCGCTATATCCATAGAGTGCCAATAGACGTGAACCGGACACGTTTTTCCGTAAAAACGACCACTAAACTCTTTAAACACACCATCTACCCATTGAAAGGTTTTCCACAACTTGGTGATATAATCTTGGTTGTAATGATGATACGCTGTTATTTCAGAAAAAGATTCTTCAATACCCAAGTCGTAAGGTTTTTCTAATAGGTTTACTGAGATAGTAAAGTCGGAAAGAATTCCTCGCAGTTTTTTATAAAAGTCAGCTACTGTTAACCCTTCATGAAGGTCAAATTGCGCCGATTCTCCCTCACTTGTATCTACTTCCAACTTATGAGAAAGGATGTTTAAAGTAATAGTAAACGTGCTTTCTCCTGAATCATAAAAAATAGGTCCGGTTGTAAACCCTTTGGTGTCTACATATTCGGTTATATACCACCAATGATTTTTTCTATGTGATAACGATAACCGTATTTTCCCTATTATTTGAAGAAATAAATGAAGGGTTAATTTGCTCTTTTCATTTCCAGTGTATGGAAGTTGCTGTAAACGGGTTCCTGTTTTCATATCATTGCTTTTTTAAAGTTACTGAATTCTTTTTACTATTCTAAATACCCGAACTTGCCCATATTAAAATCATTTATTGCCTGCGTCAATTCTTCTCTAGTGTTCATTACAAATGGACCTTGGGCAGCGATGGGTTCGTTAATGGGTTCTCCACTTAAAACTAAAACTACTGCATCTTCCGAAGCTTTTACGGTAAAAGCTTCCCCTTCGTTTTCAAACAATACAAAATGATCGGTCGGTACCGTTTCTGTTTCATTTACAGTTACGCTACCTTCAATAACCAATAGACACGTATTGTAGTTTTCAGGAAAAGAAAAGTCAGCAGTTCCGCCTTTGTTCAATCGTGCATTCATCATATGTACAGGGGTGAAAGTAGAAGCCGTACCTTTTGTGTCTTTATAAGCACCTGCAATTACTTCAACTGTCCCTGCATTATTTGGTAGCTCATGGCTATTGATTTCTTCAGCAGAAAGTGCTTGGTATTTAGGTTGCGACATTTTATCCTTTGCGGGAAGATTTACCCATAATTGCACCATTTGAAAGTCACCACCGGCTTTACTGAATTCTTCTTCATGGTATTCTTTATGTAACACGCCAGACGCTGCTGTCATCCATTGTACACCGCCTTCTTGAATTACACCGCCACCACCGCTACTATCGTGATGAGCAACTTTACCTTTATACGCAATTGTTACCGTTTCAAATCCACGGTGCGGGTGTACGCCCACACCTTTTGGGGTATCAGTGGGAGGGAAGTAAAATTTTGAGTTGTAATCCAACATGATAAACGGACTCATACGTTCCATATCCAATCTAAATCCGCTGGGGATAAAGTTATGTACTCGAAAACCATCACCTACAAAATGCGGGGCTCTGGGTTCTGCTATTAATTCTATATTTTTTGTACTCATAGTTATTCGGGTTTATTGTGAAATATTGAATTTTCCTGGTATTCTGGATGTCTGTCTATGTAACTTTTAATAAAAGGACAATATGGTTTCACTTTCAGTTCGTGCTCAGCAGCATAGTCTAATATGCCTTTAGCAATAAAAGAACCAATGCCTTTTCCTGAAAGCTCTTTCGGAACTTCAGTATGCGTAAAAGCAATTTTGTCTTTATTGAGTTTGTAATCCGCAAAGGCCACTAAGCCTTCTATGTGAACTTCAAAACGGTTCTCTTTTTCGTTTTTAATTAATTGATAGTCCATAGTTTATTTATTTCTATCAAAGATAAAGAAGGTTTTTAATGTGTGCATTGATGTATGATAAGAAGTTGTTTTTGTAGATTTTTCAGAAATAAGTTGTGAGATATTTTTATTCATCGTAATATTGCAATGTAACAATCAATATAATGGGAATTACCAAATCTGAAATATTTACAGTACATCAAAATCAATTGGCACAGTTTGCGAAAGCGTTTTCACATCCTGCCAGAGTTGCTATTTTACAGTACTTATTTAAAGCGGAAAGTTGTGTGTGTGGAAGCCTTGTAGACGAAATAGGGTTGGCGCAAGCAACTATTTCGCAACATTTAAAGGAATTAAAAAACTTGGGGCTTATACAAGGAACTGTAGAAGGCACCAGCGTTTGTTACTGTATCAATACAACTGTTTGGGACGAGATGAAAGCGGTTTTAACTTCTTTTTTAAACCAAGATACAGATGTAGCTAACGATACTTGTTGCTAAAAAAAATTTATATGAATAAATCGTATTATTACGATAATAAAACTATATACTATGAAACTTTCTGAAATAAAAGACATTTTAAAACAATCTGAAACCATCGCATTTGAGTTGCCTAATGGTTCATTAGTTCCGAATCACTTTCACGTGACCGAAGTAGGAAAAGTAACCAAAAACTTCATCGATTGTGGTGGCACAGTTAGAAATGAAGAAGTAGTTAATTTTCAGTTATGGGAAGCAGATGATTATGATCACCGTTTGCATCCTGAAAAATTGGTAAATATTATTGAACTTTCTGAAAAGACACTTCAAATAGATGATGCTCTTGAAATTGAAGTAGAATATCAAGGTGCTACCATTGGAAAGTACGGATTAGATTTCAATGGAAGACATTTCACGTTAACTACCAAGCAAACCGATTGTTTGGCAAAAGAAAACTGTGGTATACCTGAAACTAAACAAAAGAAAAAACTTTCTGAAATAAAAGCAGAACCAGCAGCTTCATGTAGTCCTAATTCGGGTTGTTGTTAATTTTAAAAATTTAAAAAATGAAAATAGCTTTATTTAGTGACATACACGCCAACTTACCAGCCTTAGAAGCCTTTTTTAAAGATGTTGAAAATCAGGATGTTGATGCTATGTATTGCCTTGGCGATTTAGTTGGCTACAACATTTGGCCAAATGAGGTAATTGAAGAAATTAAAAAAAGAAACATTCCTACCATCGCTGGCAACTATGATTTTGGTATTGGTAGAAGCAGTGACGATTGTGGATGTGCTTATAAAACTGATGAAGAAAAAGCCAATGGGGCAGTTTCTATTTCTTTAACCAACGATTTGGTGAACGACAAAAACAGAAAGTACCTACGCACGTTGCCAGCTCATATTAAATTAGAGTTTCAGTTAAACGACGATCAGCTGAATGTATTATTTGTCCATGGTAGTCCGCGTCGTATTAACGAATATCTATTTGAAGATAGGGCAGAAAAAAGCATGCTTCGTATTATGGAGCAAGCCGATGCGGATGTTATGTGTTTTGGGCATACCCATAAACCATATCATAGAATCTTAGATGCTTCAACAGAAAGTGAAGTTCATTTTAAGCACGCCATAAATATTGGCTCAGTTGGCAAACCAAAAGATAGCGACAACAGAGGAGGTTACGTTATATTGAATATTGATGAAGATGCTTCAATTAAAAACAAGGATGCTATTTCAGTAGAATTTGTAAGGTTTGATTACGATATTGAAAAAGCTGCAAAAGCAGTAGAAGAAAGTAGCTTGCCCAATGCGTATGCCGATAATTTACGAAATGGCGAATAAAAAAATAACTATGAAATTACCTGAAAATTTAAAATATTCAAAAGAACATACTTGGATAAAGGTAACCGATTCAATAGGTACTGTTGGTATAACAGATTTTGCACAAAAGGAATTGGGAGAAATCGTCTATGTTGATTTGCCTAATGTAGGGGATGAATTTGATCAAAATGAAGTTTTTGGTTCTGTAGAAGCTCTTAAGACCGTAAGCGATTTGTTTATACCTATTAAAGGAGAAATTATAGAAATCCAGGAAGCATTGAACGATACTCCAAAGGCGGTGAATGACACACCTTATTCTGATGGTTGGATGATAAAAATAAAAATTGACAATACAGAAGAACTGAATACCCTTCTCACGGCTGAAGAATATCAAAATTTTATAGAAAAAAACTAAAACGATTCAGAATAATGAAAAAATTAAGCTTTTTAGACAACTATCTAACCCTATGGATTTTTATTGCGATGGCAATAGGAGTTGGGATTGGGTATTTTTACCCTTCCTTTCCTCAAATAGTTGATTCCTTTAGTTCTGGTAGTACTAATATTCCCATCGCGATTGGGCTTATCGTGATGATGTATCCGCCTTTAGCAAAAGTAAATTTTAGACTGCTGCCTAAAGTATTTAAAAATGTAAAAATACTTTCTATATCCTTGATTCTTAACTGGATTATTGGTCCAGTGTTAATGTTTGTTTTGGCAATCACCTTTTTACATGATTATCCTGAATATATGGTAGGGCTTATTCTTATTGGTCTCGCACGATGTATTGCAATGGTATTGGTATGGAATGATCTTGCTGAAGGAAGCAGCGAATATGGAGCCGGATTAGTCGCCTTAAACAGTATATTTCAAGTATTTGCGTATAGTTTTTACGCGTGGTTGTTTATAACAATACTACCACCATACTTCGGGTTTGAAGGAGCTATCGTCGATATTTCCATCGCTACTATTGCAGAAAGCGTTGCTATTTATTTAGGGATCCCGTTTTTAATGGGAATTTTAAGTCGTCTTATTTTAGTGAAAGTAAAGGGAGAAAAGTGGTACACAGAAACATTTATACCCACAATATCACCTCTAACCTTAATTGCCTTATTGTTCACAATTGTAGTTATGTTTTCTCTAAAGGGAGAACTAATTGTTGAAATACCAATGGACGTTGTAATCATTGCGGTTCCATTATTAATCTACTTTGCGTTGATGTTTATTATTGGATTCTTTTTCAGTAAAGCGATGGGGGCAGACTATGATAAAAACGCTGCTATTTCGTTTACAGCTGCCGGAAACAACTTTGAACTCGCCATTGCAGTGGCTATTGCGGTATTCGGTCTTAACTCTGGGCAAGCGTTTGCAGGGGTTATTGGTCCGTTGGTTGAAGTACCGGCTTTAATTTTACTGGTTCGGATTTCATTTTGGCTTCGGAAGAAATATTATCTCAAAACAGCTTAGCGGTTGTTCTTTTTTCTGAAAAATTATTTAAAAAGTTATCATTTCTATAACTAAAAACTATTTCAGAAAACCATATTTTGTGAGTGATTTCTTATACTTAAGCGTTATCTCATTACAATTTGGAAAAGAACAAAGAAAAAACAACCAATACACAGCCTAAAAGTAAGGCTCGAAAAAAGAAATACCGCATATTCCGACGCATTGCAAGGGTAATGTTAGGGATATTGGTATTTCTTCTATTACTTGTTTTGTTTATTAGAAGTCCTTGGGGGCAAGGTATTATCGTAGATAAAGTTGTTTCATATGTATCCGATAAAACGAATACCAAGGTTGAAATAGAAAAGCTTTTTATCACCTTTGACGGTGATATTATGCTGAAAGGTTTGTTCCTGGAAGACAAAAAAGGCGATACACTTGTCTATTCAAAATCACTGGAAGCAGATGTACCACTTTGGCCCATCATTCGCGGAAACGGTGTTGGCGTAGAATCGGTTGATTGGGAAGGTCTGCGTGCCAATATTATTCGTAAAGATTCCATTTCAGGTTATAACTTTCAGTTTTTAATCGATGCTTTTGCTTCGGAAGATACTACCACCGTCGCAACCGACACCACGTCGGCACCTATGAATATTATTATTGGCGATTTAAATTTTAAAGATTTTGATGTTGTTTACAATGATGCCGTTTTAGGGATTGACAGTCATTTTACAGTTGGTGAGTTAGAACTTGAAATGGACAAAACCGACTTGGAAGCGATGGATTTCAGGGCTTCGGAAGGAACTATTAAAAACAGCCGCATAAAGTATGTTCAAAACCCAGTGCCTCCCACACCACCTGCTGATGTTCCTTTACCATTTTTAGCGATAGACGAACTGACCATTGAAAATGTCTTTGCAACATACCAAGATAATGTACAAGGCTTGAGCGCTGAAGTAGATTTGGTTGATTTTTATGCCGAAGTTCCTAAAATTGATTTAACGAATCAAGCTTTTGAAATAGGCACGTTGGAACTTAACAAATCCATTGTGGCAATAGATATGAAATCGAATAAAGAGGAAGCTGTTGAAGTAGAAGAAGACAATGTAGTATCAGAAAACGACTCTTTATGGCCTAATCTTCTTCTTTCCATAGATGAAATTGATTTTTCTGAAAACAACATCAGCTATTCAGTTGACGGTGCAAAACCTGTTAAAGGAACTTTTAATCCTAATGCGATTTCTATATCGAATCTAGAGTTACAAGCATCAGACATTTCATTAAAAGACAAAACGGCCAGTCTTAACTTAGAAAACCTTTCGTTTCAAGAAGGGTCTGGAAATTCAATTCATAAAGCTGCGGTAAACCTTGCCGTTACTGATACAAATATGAACGTGTCCGACCTTTCGGTTGCAGCCAATAACAGTAGCCTTTCCGGAAATGCAACGTTACAATATGCCAGTTTAAATGCCTTGATTGATTCCCCAGAAACTACAAAAGCCAACTTAACTATTCCTTCGTTTAAGGTTGCCTTACAAGATGTTTTTCAATTTCAGCCAGACTTAAAAAACAACGAATATTTAAAAACCGCGAGTAAACGCCCTATCTCAGGAAGTATTAGAGCTAATGGTGTATTGAGTGCTTTGCAAATTCCATCTGCGAAGGTGAATTGGGGAAAAACGACGTATGTTTCGGCTACAGCAACGGTTTATAATGCAACCGATCCTGAGCAACTTTCTTTCGATGTTCCTTCATTCACGGCCGAAACTATAAAAAGTGATCTCGTTCAATTTGTTTCTGAAGAAGAGTTAGGTGTTCAGCTTCCGCAGGATATTACATTGCGTGGTACCGCAAGCGGAACCCCCGATGATATTACTGCTGATGCTAATTTAACTACTTCGCAAGGGGTAGTAACCGTAAAAGGAAATTTCAAAAATACGGATGAACTGGCTTTTAATGCCGATTTCAACATACAGGAATACAATGTTGGCGAATTGTTGCAAGATGAACAGTTCGGGAAACTATCGTTAACAGCTTCCGCAGAAGGAAAAGGAACAACCATCAACACCTTAAATGCAACTGCTGAAGTAGTGGTGGATAGCTTCCAGATGAACGACTATAAAATTCGGGATTTAAAAATCTCTGGAAATGTAAAAAACGGAAAAGGGGATATTGTTTCAAAATACAAGGATAAAAACCTGAATTTAGATTTAAACGCTTCCGTGGTATTAGATTCTGTTGCGCCTGAAGCAAGTCTAGACCTTCACCTAATTGGGGCCGATCTAGAAGCGTTGGGGCTAATGGACCGTTATGTGCGCGCTGGAATGCAACTGAATGCCGATTTTGTAAGCAATGGCGACAGTTTCGACGTTATTTCGACCATTGGTGATGGCGTGGTGGTTTATGACGACAAAAGTTACTTATTGGGTAGTCTTCTGGCTACGGCTCACGTTAGTAGTGATACTACATCTATATGGGTGGACAATAAAATGCTGAACCTAACTTTAGAATCGAATACCGATCCACAACGATTTAGCGCGGCTGTTCAAAAACATATTTCTAGTTACTTTTCTAAAAAACCCGTGAATACAGATACTTTACAAAACCCTGTAGATTTAACGGTAAAAGGAACCATACGGCAATCACCTGTTTTAAACGAAGTGTTTCTAGTCAACGTAAAAGACATGGACACGATTAATTTGGCGTTGGATTTTAAAGAAAGAGAACGTTTATTGACAGCAAATATCGTAGCACCGCATATTAATTACGGCGGAAACGAATTGGACAGTCTTCAGGTTTCTATGCGAACGAGTCAGGACGACTTCCAATTTAATGCTGGGTTTAATGCAATTAATGCAGGGCCATTGGCGATTCAAAAAACTGAAATAAAAGGAAACAAGGAGGGTGAAAAGCTATTGCTGGATTTTCTTTCATATTACGAAGATGAAAAGTTAATTCAAATTCAATCTGAAATAACGGGTACAAGTGACAAGCTTCGGTTTCATGTAAATCCAGACTCGTTGATTATTCAGAAAAACCCTTGGAAGGTTCCGGCTAATAATGAAGTGCTTTTAAGTGAATCGAAAATTGAATTTAATGAATTCCGGTTCAGCAGAAATGACCAATCCCTTGATTTTACAGACAAATTGCCCAATGAAAAAGACCATATTGGTGTTCTTTTTGAAAATTTCAAATTAAGTGAATTTCTCAATTATTTAAACCCTGAAGAGCAATTGGCTACTGGAATATTAAACGGTCAAGTTGTATTAGAAGATGTTTTTGGCAATACAGGCTTATTGGCTGATATCGATATTCAACAACTTAGCTTATTGGATGTAAACTTAGGAACTCTGAGCGTTGATGCTGGTTCTACTGGCGGAAATGGATACGATTTTAATGCAGCTTTAAAAGAAGGCGCTATCGATATGGATATAACGGGTGATTATGTAGCAACCACTGAAACACCCAACTTGAATTTAGATATAGACATCAACGAATTTAAAATGAAAGCGTTGGAAGGCTTTACACAAGGTGAAGTTACAGAAGCTGATGGTAGTTTCTCTGGTCAGTTTACTGTTAATGGGACGCTAGATGAACCCGTTTATAAAGGAAACTTGCTTTTCTCTAATGCTGATTTCAGGGTAGCAAAACTAAACGCCGCCTTTACGTTGGCCGATGAAGAACTTACGGTTGATAATAAGGGATTGTCCATGAGTAACTTTACCATAGCAGATGAAAACGGCAATACTTTTGCTGCTTCAGGTAGTATTGGCACTGAAAACCTTGTTAATCCTACCTTCGATTTACAGTTAAAAGCCAAAGATTTTCAAGTGCTAAACGCCACCGAAGATGATAATGACTTCCTGTACGGAACCGCAACTTTTGATGCTGATGCTACATTGTCGGGTGACCTTCAAATTCCGGTATTAAAAGGTTCGCTTACAGTGGGGTCTAATACCGATGTTACCTATGTGATGCCTTCAGCAGCTGTAAACATTGAAGAACGTGACGGAATTGTAATTTTTGTAAATCGCGAAAATCCAGATGCTATTTTAACCCGAACGGAAGAACAAACAGCCACGGTTACCGGTTTTGATATTTCGGCAAATCTTGATATTGGGAAAGAAGCACAAGTAAAAATAATTATTGATGAAGAAACCGGTGACAATTTTCAAGTTTCGGGAGAAGGGGAGTTTAATTTCACAATGAACCCGAACGGAAGAATGAATCTTAGTGGTGTGTATGAAGTTGCCGACGGTCATTATGAAATGAATTTATATAACGTAGTAAACCGAAGATTTGAGTTAGACCCCAGTAGCCGTATCACCTGGTCTGGCGATCCGTTTGATGCCAAATTGGATGTTCGTGCTATTTATGATGTAGAGGCTTCCGCTTCGCCGTTAATGGCATCACAGACTTCCGGTGCGGATCCTTCGGTAAAAAACAAATACAGACAGGTATTGCCTTTTTATGTGTATTTGAATGTAGATGGCGAGTTGATGCAACCTAAAATTTCGTTTAATTTAGATATGCCAGAAGACGAACAAGGTTCGGTTGGAGGACAAGTATATGGTCGTATCCAACAATTGAATCAGCAAGAGAACGAATTGAACAAACAAGTATTTTCATTATTGGTATTGAATCGTTTTTACCCAGAGCCCGGTAGTGACGGCAGTAGAGGAGGAGCGGCAAGTATTGCACGAGACAACCTGAATGATGCACTGTCTGATCAGTTGAATGTTTTTTCAGATAAATTATTGGGCGATACGGGAGTAGAGTTAGACTTTGGTTTGGATAGTTATACCGATTATCAAGGCGACACGCCACAAGAGCGTACCCAATTGGATATTGCTGCTAGAAAGAAATTGTTTAACGATCGCCTTATTGTAAGTGTGGGTAGTGAAGTAGATATACAAGGAAGTAGTTCATCTGGGGAGCCAGCACCTTTAATTGGAAATGTAAGTTTAGAGTATATTTTAACTGAAAACGGGCGCTACCGATTAAAAGGCTTCCGAAGAAATGAATTTGAAAATGTAATTGATGGGCAAACCATTGTAAGTGGTATTGCGCTAATTTTTACACAAGAATTTAATGAGTTTAAGGATTTATGGGATGCCATGCTTCGATCTCAATCTAAAGAAGAAGAAAACCCTGACACAGAAACCGAAAAAGAACAAAAAGATAACAAGTAACGACGTGAACGTAACTATAACATATAAACAAGTAGGTTTAATAGCATGCTTTTTTCTTCTACTACAAGCTTGTAGTGTGAAAAAATTCATTCCCGAAGAAGAACGGCTTTATACCGGTGCCGAAATAGAAATTAAGGCAGATTCTACTATTAAAAACCAAGGTCAGTTAAAAACTGCTTTAGAAAATACGCTGCGGCCAGATCCTAATAAAAAGTTTTTAGGGATGTACCCAGGGCTTTATTATTACTACAAAGTACAAGATTCTACACCCGGATTTTTAAACAAATGGTTGTATAAACAAATAGGAGAAGAACCTGTTTATCAATCAGATGTGGAGCCTTACCAAGTTGAACAGATATTATTAAACCGATTAGAAAATACTGGTTTTTTCTATAGTACTGCTAGTTCAGAATTTACTGAAAGTGAAAATAAACCCGAAGCTTCTGTAAAGTATACCGTAAATGTTCCTACCCCTTACAAAATGGAAACCTATCAATTAGATAGCTTACCACAACCTATTTACAGTGATATGCAAAGTAGTGTGGCGACTTCAAAATTGACACCCGGTATGCGATTTGATTTGTCAAACATGAAGCTGGAACGCGAACGTATTGATAACGATTTAAAGAAAAAAGGCTACTATAATTTTAATCCTGGCTTCCTAATTTTTGAGACGGATACCAATCAATATGACAACAAACGGTTTGATTTGTTTTTAAAGCTGAAAAAAGAAGTGCCTACAAAAGGTATTATTCCATATAAAATTTCAAAAGTAAACATCTATCCAAATAATGATGTGCAAACGGATTCTACAAAAATGGACACTGTCCGATTTCAGAATAAAAACTACCTACAAAATGGCACGTTTTTTAAACCGAAATATTTAGACCCTTTTGTAACCTTAGAAGAGGGAGCGTATTACAATCCTGAAACTTCTCGAAATACGGCGAGGCGGTTGTCCACCATTGGCGCTTATAAATTTGTTAATATCCAGTATAGAGTGAAAGATTCTTCGGCAACCGATTCTTTAGGTATTCTAGAAGCTGATATTTTCTTGTCACCCCTTAATAAACGAGCCATTCGAGCTGAATTGCAAGCCGTCACCAAATCGAACAACTTTGCAGGACCGCATTTGGCTTTAACCTTTAGCAACCGTAATTTGTTTAAAGGAGGCGAAACCTTAAATATTACTGCCAATGCAGGATATGAATTCCAAGCCGGCGGTGGGAGTAACAGTACAGGAAGAACCAGTCTAGATCTAGGATTAAAAACCGAACTTATTTTTCCACGTGTTATTTCACCATTTAAAATTGATGATGATTTCTTTGAATATTCCATTCCGAAGACCAAAACTAGTATTGGAGTTAATTATTTAAACCGAAGTAAATTATACACCTTACTTTCGGGTACGGCTTTATTTGGTTATTCGTGGCGAGCAAACCGCTATGTTACACACGATATAAATCCTATATCCATTAATTATACAAGACTTTCCGATACTACCGAAGAGTTTGAAACTATTCTAGAAGAGAACCCTTTTTTGCAACGTAGTTTCGATCAAGAGTTTATATCGGGGCTTACCTATTCCTTTACCTATAACGGAATGGTAGATACGCAAGACACCCACCAATTTTACCTAAATGCTACTTTAGACGTAGCGGGAAATTCCATTAGTTTATTAGGGCAAACTGAAGAAGCTGGGGAGCCTAAAACCTTTTTGGGATTAGAATATGCGCAATATGCCAAAGCCGATATAGATGGCAGGTATCATTTTAACTTCGGAAAAGAGCAAACCATCGCTACTCGGTTATTTGCAGGCTATGGATATGCCTACGGAAATTCAGATGTATTACCCTATGTAAAACAGTATTTTTCTGGGGGTCCGTATAGTGTTCGAGCTTTTCAAATTCGCTCTTTAGGACCTGGAACTTATGATGGGGGTGATACGGGTGATTCGTTTTTTGACCAAACTGGAAACATTCGGTTAGAAGCCAATGTGGAATACCGATTCCCTTTATTTTCATACTTAAAAGGTGCCGTTTTTGCCGATGCCGGAAACATTTGGAACTCGAAAGCCAATGAAGCTTTAGACGGACAAGGAAAATTTTCTTCCAACTTTATTAGTGAATTGGGTATGGGAGCAGGAGTAGGAGTTCGAGTGGATATTCAAGGGTTTGTGCTTCGTTTTGATCTTGCAGCTCCATTTCATGACCCCTCTTTACCTGAAGGCGAGCGTTTCGATTTTCAAGCAGATAACCCTGTATTTAACTTTGCTATTGGCTACCCTTTTTAAATTCTTTTTATAACTAGTATTGAATCATTATGAAATTAGTATTTACGACCTTCTTTTTATTATTAACTCTTACTGCTGTAGCACAAAAACAGGAAGAACAGGATTTTTCAGCATTTAAGGATTATTATCCCATAGCACAACGGCCTTATTTATCAGGTGGTTTTGGGAATAATGAATACGAACAAATTCTATTTGACGCAAAACCCGTTGTATATTACGGCGTATATAACGACATTCGAAAATCATTAACGAGGGATAGTATTGTGCGAGGCGATGCCTTTTACCTTACTTTACAACCTCAGTTGCGAATGTATCAAGGGAACTCAAAACCAGTAAAAACGCCTTCATACAAAGCTTTATTGGGTTGGCAATCCATATTGAGAACCAATAACAATAATTTTCTCACCATGGCCATTGAAACAGGTCATTATAGTAACGGACAAACGGGAGCTGCTTTTAGTACTGAATTTGAAGATGAATCTGAAGAAGGACAAGCCGTTTACGAAACCATTACCGATGACACCGACCTTTCAGCTATACTGAATCGTAAAAGTGGAAACTTTTCTACAAACCTCTCTAGGCTATCATTTAACTATCGGGTAAACCGTTTTGATACAGAGAACAATCCAAAACGGATTCATTCGTATACGTTTACGTATCAGTTGTACCACAACAATTTTATGGGACTTTTTGATTTTGGTGGCTATAACTCAGAAGATATCAAACTATATGGGCATCATCAATTTGAATTGGGGTATGAGTTTACAGATTATTATAAAAATATGCGCTATACATTAGGGCAGGAAGTGTTTTTACATCTAGGATCACATCCTTCAACCGATCCGTACCGTTCTAAAACGTATGGAATATTATACCCTTGGGATACGGACTTAGGCTTCTTTGCTAACTTTACTTTTGGTTTTGATGATTATAACTACCGTTTTGTGGATAGTTTTCCACGGTTTTCTATTGGCGTAACATGGGATTGGTTTACACCTTTTGTTGTCAAACCTCCAAAAGTTGTTACTGATAAATCTTAATAGTACTTTAATCCACACAAGCCTTTTTTACCAAAGGAAACTTGTCATCAAATGTCAGCGATTTTGGGTTTTTAAAAACTTGAATGGAGTCTTTCATTTCCATAGGACCATAACCTTGCAGCAAGGTGTCACTCTTAACTTTAAAGGCGACTTGTCGAACACTTTCCACGCCTTCAGATTCAAACGTATAATTGGCCAATAGCACATTGTTTTTAACTTGACCTTTAAATCTACCCGTATTTTTGTCCTTTTCAGCTAAGGCGAATAATAGAGTTCCTGTAATAGAATCTTCTCTTTTCAGAACTTGTAACGAAATTGTTGATTTATTATCATTATATACATAACAGCCTTTTTCTAATCCTTTGGGCTTTTTTTTCTGCTGTTCAACACCTTCTTTATCCTTCGTTGATGTGTTTTCTTTTTTATTTGAATTGCAACTTATAATAATAAGAAATACTATTGCTGAAAATAATGGTACGTGAAAGCGTTTCATAACATTTAACTTTTGGTTTTTTAAATGTACAAGAATGATTGGGTATGAAACTGTAAAGAAATCATAAAGTATTTAAGTTGCTCCGTCTAAGCAATTGTGTGAATAAAAAAAACCCGAAGGCATTACACCTTCGGGTTTTCAACTATTAAATAAAAACAACCTATTCTTTAATCAACTGTTTTGTGATGGTTCCGTTTTCACTGCTAATGCGTACTAAATAGGTCGCACTTGCTAGATTGGTAACATCTATAGTTTTTTGAGCTCCCATTCCTTTCAAGTTGATCGTGCGTATTACACGACCAGTAAGATCGTAGATAATCGCTTCTTTCAAGTTTACTTGCGATGGATTCCCAAGCGTTACTTGGTTGTTTGCTGGGTTAGGATACAATTGTACACTATCCAAATTGTCCGTTCCACCAACACCTAATATACTCTCAACTATTAACTCAAAAGTACAGGTACCAATGTTTCCGTTATCATCTTCCGCAGTAAGGGTAATGGTATGTATACCATCACTTACTAATTCTCCAGCTGCTGGTTGTTGTGAAGTAATGGTTACCGGATTAGTACAGTTATCAGTAGCTGATGCTTCACCCAAGGCAAAGTAATCAGGTATTTCATAGAATAAGTTTCCTTCTCCTGGATCTACGGTTTGGTCTGCCGGACACGTAACTACCGGTGCCATTGCATCTACAACAGTTACCACCGCATTACACGTACTTAAGTTTCCGTTTACGTCACTTACAAATACTTGAACAGTAACCGGTGTGCCAATATCACTACAATCAAACTGAGTAATATCTACTGCTGTGGTATCAATACCACACGCATCTTCGTTGGTTGCAATTACATCACCCGGCAATAGGGTAGCGGTACCATCTTCTCCTAACTCTAAGGTGAAGTCTTCACACACTAAATCTGGTGCTATATTATCTTCAACAGTAACCATAGCAGTACACGTTGCTGTGTTGCCATTGTTGTCTGTTACGGTTAATTCTACAGTATTTACACCTACGTTTGAACAATCGAAGGTATCCATATCTACATCATAACTAGCAATGCCACACGCATCGGTTGAACCCCCGTCAACATCCATTCCTGTAATACTTACGGTACCAGTAGCATCTAGTTGAACGGTGATATTTTGACAAACCAC
>NZ_CAXBCK010000050.1:0-26706 GCF_963974425.1 uncultured Marixanthomonas sp. | reverse complement strand
TCGGTACTTGGAGTGTGCCAGACCCTCTTCAAGAAGCTATTTATACATTTGACGGAAACTGCGAGCCTATGGGCGGCGGTGGCGTTGCTTGTTCAGAAGAACATCCATACGCAGCAGGTACCTACGCAGGTATAGGTTCATCAGTTGATTCTGATTTCAAAACCGCCGTTGATATCGACGTGGCTATGGGAGAAGATTTTACTTTGGAAGCCATTGAGGTTCCTTTCTTAACCTTTGCACCAGAAGACGCACCAACAACTGCAAACGTAGTTTATTATGAAGATGCTGGCGGATTACCAGGCGCTATGATTGGGAGCGAGACAGTTGTTCCAACTATATTGAGTTCAGCTCCTTGGATAAACCCAATTGCATTTGAATTTATGACTAGTTTACCTATAACCCCTTTCACTTTTGAAGGTGATGCAGCTAGCGATACTACCTATTGGGTAGAAGTTAGTATGGGTACAGCAACCAGCCAAGCTACGGTTTTTTGGGAAGGTACTTTAGATACACCTGTAGAAGGTGAGCCAGCGGCTCAGTTTGATGGTACTCTCGGTACTTGGAGTGTGCCAGACCCTCTTCAAGAAGCTATTTATACATTTGACGGGACTTGTACTCCAGTTGGAGGTGGTGGTCCGGGACCACTTACTACAGTATATGGTGTAAATAACGCTAACCAAGACCTCATAGGTTTTGGAACTGCAACTCCAGGCGATACTGAAGTTTTTGGAACATCGCTGGTAACAGCAAATTTTGAAAATGCCGGAGCTATTGATCCAGCAAATCCAACAACAGGATATGTATTGGACAATGCAGGAGATTTCTATTCTTTTGATGTAACAACTGGAATATATACTTCATTAGGAAATATTCCTGGTGATTGGGTAGGTATGGAATATGACCTTGCTACTGGTGATCTTTACGCTATAGCAGGTACAGACTTATATACAATTGATCCAGCAGGTATGTCTGCTACATTGGTAGGTTCTTTAGGACTTGCTACTGGAGCGCTTCCAGTAGCCTTAGCAATAGATGATGCCGGAGTTGGTTATACATATGATATTGTAGATGACAGTCTATATAGTATAGATTTAGCGACAGGAGCTTCCACGTTGGTTGGTCCTATTGGTTTTGATGCTAACTTTGGTCAGGGTATGGCGTATGATCCAACAACTAATATGGTTTATATGGCAGCCTTTAATGGAGCTGCTTTTGCAGCTGAATGGCGCTCTGTCGATACAGCTACAGGAAGCACTACTTTAATTGGAACTATCGTTACAGATGATCCTGATCCACAAGTAGCTTGGGTATCAGTTGGAGAAACATTACCTCCTCCAGCCTGTCCTGAACCACTAAACCTTGCGGTTACAGTTGTAGGGCCAACTTCTGCTGATCTTTCTTGGGATGAAGAACCCAATGCAAGCAGTGGCTATATTTGGTATGTATTTGATCAAGGTGCAAACCCAGCGACAGATACACCTGTAGAAACAGGAACAACTCCAAGTGGCACAACTACGGCAACGGCAACAGCCTTGAGCGGTGGTTTAAGTTATGACTTCTATGTAGTTGCAGATTGTAGTGGAGATGGATTGAGTAACTTTGCGGGACCAATTACTTTTGCAACTCCACCTGCGTGTGGCGGTAAGTTTTATGACAATGGTGGTCCAGACGGAGATTATGCAAACGATTCAGATGATACAGTTACTATTAACCCTGAAAATTCGGGTGAGCTTGTAACAGTAACTTTTACTTCGTTTGACGTGGAAGAAACTTGGGATGCATTATATGTTTATGATGGACCTGATACTACTTTTCCATTAATTGATAGTGGAAACCCTGCAACCAATAGTGGTTTCCCAGCTGGTGGATATTATGGGACAACACCTCCTGGACCTTTTACATCTAGCGATGCTAGTGGTGCTCTTACATTTGTTTTCTTGAGTGACGGCTCTGTACCACGTGCAGGATGGGAAGCTGATGTAGTTTGTGCTATACCGCCACCACCAAATGATATGATCGCCAATTCTATTGATGTTGACGAAATAGGATTCCCTTATACAGATCCTGCCGTACAGATGCAAGTAGCAACTACGGAAGACGGTAATCCTACTGGATGTAACATTGATGGTGCTAACGGTGTTTGGTATAACTTTGTACCTAATGGAGATGGAGACGTTACAGCAAGCATTACATCTCCTTCAGGAGCTAGTGTGGTAACATTCTTTGAAGCATCAGATGAAAATGCTTCAGAAACAGATCTTACATTGGTAAACCAAGGAACAAATCAATGTTTGCCAGGTACATCTACAACTATCAATACAACTGCAGGACAAGCCTATTACGTGTTTGTTGTAAACACAGGAGGTCCTACAGATATAACTATCGATGGAACAAACTTAGGAACTGAAGATAACGCTGTTGAAGGGTTCTCTTACTATCCAAACCCAGCAGATGGTTCGCTTACATTAAGAGCGATTGATACTATTGAAAATGTTGCCATTTACAGTATTTTAGGTCAAAAAGTAATGGACCAAACTATTGGAAATGTAACTGCCGAATTTGATATTTCTGCTTTGAGCACAGGAACGTACATAATGAAAGTTTCTGTAAATGGAGAAATAGGAACTTATAAAGTGATTAAAAGGTAACACCTTTTTCCTTTAAGTTTTTAAAAGCCATCCCGGCTACGGGATGGCTTTTTTTTGTTATAAAACTATACAGTACTAGTAATATAATGCCTTTGTGGTATAAACTCTTAGCTCTAGGTTATACTTGAATAAACTATTAAAAACAGTTTATTTTCATTACATTTAAGCCAATATTAACTAAATTCTAATTTTAATTATGAAAAAAATTACTTTATTATTCTTTGCCTTCTGTAGCTTAGTTGCTACAATGGAGGCACAGTTTATTCAACCTAACTCTTCCATACAAGGATCAAGGAGTGTTGGGGTTGAAAGTGAAAAACAATCAACTGCACCAATTGAGGAGTTATTGGCAAGACTTCACAGCTCTGAAAATCAAGCTGGACTGGATCAACAACAATTTAATTCAGCTGAAAAACAGGTTTTGAGTGCTTATCTTAGAGCGCAAAACACTAATAATAGAGGGCTACAAGCAACTCTTCTTGAAGAAGGGTTTGATGATATTACTACGTTGCCAGGGGCTGGCTTTACTTTTGTAAATGCAAGTGATAGTCCTGGGTCAACAGATTGGTTCCAAGGAAACGATTTGGTTTTTCCATCACATACAGGTGGGCCTACGGCCTACATTGGAGCTAATTTTAACAGTACAGCAGGTTCTGTTATAAACAACTTTATGATAACTCCTGTATTGAATTTGGAAAATGGAGATGAAATTACTTTTTGGACAAGAACAACTGATGTTGGACCAGATTTATTTGCAGACCGATTAGAAGTTAGAATTAGCCCGGATGGTGCTAATGTGGATCCATCTGGCCCTTCTGATGTTGGTTCTTATACCGAATTGTTACTTGAGATAAATCCAGCCTTAGGGGATGATTACCCTCATGGTTGGACTGAATTTACAGCAACCGTATCAGGACTTACTGGAGCAGTAGATACAAGAGTTGCTTTTAGGTATTGGGTTACAGATGCAGGTCCTGTCGGCAGTAATTCAGATTATATAGGTATCGATACATTATCCATTGAAGAGGGCACCGGTGGCGGTGGCGGTGGTATTTCTACAGTTTACGCTAAAGATGGAACAGCAATATGTACTGGAGGTGATTTTGGATCATTCCCTTTAGATGGTCCTTATAACCTAAATACAGTTATTAATGACCCTACTGCTACCTTTGCTGGAGATTTTGACGGTTCAGGTACATTATATACAATGGATAACGATAATTTAACGTTATTAACTATTGATCCAGCTACAGGTATTTCAACAACAGTGGGACCACTTACAAATATTGTAACAGGTCATGGTACAAGAGGGTTAGCTTGGAATGAAGCCAATAGTACTATGTACTTACTTAGTGGTTTAGGTGATGATGTCACATTATATACTGTAGACTTATCAAGCGGAACCTTAACCGAAATAGGTACTACTACCATAACTGGATTTGTAGGAATATGGTTGGCTATTGATAACGATGGCAATGCTTTCATGGCAGACATAGGGTTAGATAATTTATATGCTATGGATCTTGCTACAGGAACAGCAACTGAAATAGGACCGCTTGGAATCGATATAAGCTTCGCGCAAGATGCTGATTTTGATCCTGAAACGGGTATCTTATATATGGGAGCATATATTGGAGGTGGTGTAAATCAATGGGCATCTATAGATACTGCAACTGGAGCGGCTACTGGCTTAGGTCCTGTAAATGCAGATTGTGCTGAGTTGACAATTGTTGCTATTGAAGGAGCTGGAACACCTCCACCACCACCAAATTGTACTAGTACAGCGTATGACTCTACAGCAGTACCATTGGATATTGATGGAGTAGATACTTCAACAGCAGACTGTGCTAACGCACCAAATGAAATTCCAATCACCGTAACAGATATAGGAACTATTGGTGACGGAGCAACATTGGAAAATATAACTATTGATATTACCCATACTTTTTCTGGAGACCTTGATATTTCATTGATTTCTCCTGCAGGTACCGAATTAGTACTGGCACAAGATTTAGGTGGTGGAACAGATGATGCCTACAATGGAACTATGTTTGAAGACGGCGGAGCTGACATTTCAGGAGCAACTGCTCCATTTGGTGTTGGTCCTTATATGGCTGTAGGGGGTACATTTGCAGATACCTTTGATGGCGAAAGCATTTCAGGTAACTGGATACTAAAGGTTTGTGATGATGCGGGCGGAGATACTGGTCAAGTATTACAGTTCTCTATGTCTATTTGTGTGCCACCAACCAACGATGAATGTGAAAATGCATACGCACTTTCTTGTGGTGATACATTTACAGGAGAAACAGCAAGCGATACTGATTCAGGAGGTAACGCTGCACCAGATGAATTTTTCTCTTATACCGGAAGCGGAGATACTGAATTGGTAACTATTTCTCTTTGTGGAGGTGGTACTGATTATGATTCAGCTGTTCGAGTATATGATTCTTGTGATCTTACAAACGAAATCGCATTTAACGATGATTCTTGTGGCTTACAATCTGAAGTTACATTTGTTTCTGATGGTTCTACTACCTATTTGATAATGGTAGAAGGTTTTAGTTCAAATTCAGGTAACTTTGAATTAGATGTAACCTGTGAAGAGCCTTTAGAAAATGATTTCTGTGAAGGTGCTTTACCAATTGCGTGTGGTGAAACTATTACTGGTTCTACAGATGGAGCTACACCAGATACTGGTGCTCCAGAATGTAGTGGAGTTTCTATCACTGCTCCAGGTGTTTGGTATACATTTACAGATGATTCTGGATTGATTACAGATTACACCGTATCACTTTGTGATTCAGATTATGACACTAAATTATCTGTATATTCAGGAGACTGTGGAACATTAGTCTGTGAAGCAGGTAATGATGACTCTTGTGGCTCAGACGGGTTGAAATCTGAAGCTTCATTCCAAGGTGATGGTAATACTACCTATTATATATTAGTACACGGATTTGGAGGAGCTACTGGAAACTATTCATTAAATGTGAATTGTCTTCCTGTGCCACCACCAAACGATATGATTGCTAACTCAATCGATGTTGACGAAATAGGAATTCCTTATACAGATCCTGCTGTACCAATGCCTGCAGCTACAACTGAAGGAGGAAACCCTACTGGATGTAACATTGATGGTGCCAACGGTGTTTGGTATAACTTTGTGGCTAATGAAGATGGAGAAGCTACTGCGAGTATTACATCTCCTGCAGGAGCAAGTGTAGTGACATTCTTTGAAGCTCCAGATGAAAATGCTTCAGAAACAGATCTTACTTTGGTAAACCAAGGAACCAACCAATGTTTGCCTGGAACATCAACAACTATCAATACCAGTGCAGGACAAGCCTATTATGTGTTTGTAGTAAACACTGGCGGTACAACAGATATTACAATTGATGGAATAGGATTAGGAACTGAAGATAACGCTATTGAAGGGTTCTCTTACTATCCAAACCCAACAGATGATACTATTTCTTTGAGCGCAATGGATAATATTGAAAATGTAGCCATTTACAGTATTTTAGGTCAAAAAGTAATGGACCAAACTATTGGAAATGTATCTACAGAGTTGAATATTTCTGCTTTAAGTACAGGAACATATATAATGAAAGTTTCTGTAAATGGAGAAATAGGAACTTATAAAGTGATTAAAAGGTAACAACCTTTTTCTTTAAGTTTAAAAGCCATCCCGGTATACGGGATGGCTTTTTAATTGATTGTTAGTATTATAGCTTTAAGTCCCAATTTGCTTACAGACTTTTTAAATAAAGTGACTATTTTAAACTGAAAGGTTATAAAGTTTTATTGATTGTTTGTTTTTAAATAGTGAAATTCATAAACAATACTTTTATTTTATGTTTTATTTTTATTACTTTTAATCTATTAATAACAAATACTCAGTAATATTATGAAAAAAATTACACTATTATTAGTTTTTTTTATTGGTTCTGTTGGACTAATAAATGCGCAAAGTTCTTTAACAGGAACTAACACTGGAGACCAAAACCCAGTGACCGTTGAAAGTTTGTTAACCAAACTTCAAAATATAGGTACTGTTAATGGTAGCCTAAATGATTATTTTACTAAGCAAGAGCAACGTATGTTAAACGTGCACTTCAACGGAGTTGAAAATATAGCTCCAGTTGTAATTACGCAAAGTGACAGCCAGACAATTACAGCTGGTGAAGAGATAGCATGTGCTTCTGCTACCAGTTTTAGAGATAATAATCTTTTTAGAGCTTTTGATCTTGCGGGGGATTTTGGCATTACAGATGGGTTAGAGGTAAATGCAGTTGAATTTGCTATAGGTACTATTTCAACACCTACTAGTTTCCCGATTACAGCAAATATTTATTCTGCGGATCCTGGGGCTTTTCCAGGTGGAACATTAACGCTTGAAGGTACAGCTGTTTATGATGCTACAAATGCAGATGCAGCAACAATAGTTAATTTACCTCTGTCAGCGACCATACCTGCTGGTCAAGCAATGGTAATGGAGTTAGTATTGGTAGATGATGGTACTGACACTCATAATATGCGGTTTGGTTGTAATAGTGAAGGAGAAACTGGACCAAGTTATATTCAAGCGCCTGATTGTGGAGCAGCTACACCTTCTCCTTTTTCTGATTTAGGATTAACTCAAGGCTTAGTGTGGAACGTTCTTGGTGATGATGAGCCAGGTGGCGGTGGAGGTGATGACCTTATATATGGTATAAGTAATGGTAGCCAAGAGCTTCTTAGTTTTGAAACTGGAGATCCAGGAACCACGCAAGTAGTTGGTACATCACCAATTACCGTTAATTTTGAAAATGCAGGTGCTATTGACCCAGCAAACCCAACAACAGGATATGTGGTTGACAATGGTGGTGAGTTTTATTCTTTTGATGTGGGAACTGGTACATATACATCACTTGGTAACATTCCAGGCGATTGGGTAGCTATGGAGTTTGATAATGATGGAACATTATATGGAATAGCTGGTCCTGACCTTTACGTTATCGATCCATCTGGTCCTTCAGCAACAGTTGTGGGCTCTTTAGGATTGGCTACAGGCGATCTTGCTATCGGATTAGCGATAGACGGAGATGGACAAGGCTATTTATACGAACTGCTTAACGATTTACTGTATTCAGTAGATTTGTCAACAGGTACTGCAACTAGTATAGGCCCAATTGGCTTTGATGCTAACTTCGGACAAGGTATGTGTTATGACGAAGTAACCGATACGGTTTACATGTCTGCATTTAATAGTGCTACTTTTGAAGGTGAATGGAGGTCAGTAGATCTTGCTACAGGTAATACAACTTTTATAGGTAATATTAACTCTGCCTCTGCTAGTACACAAGTGGCTTGGTCATCTGTAAATAGAACTATTTTAAGTGTTTCTAATAATGTTTTAGAAGACTTTTCTTATTATCCAACTCCAGCAGATGATGTAATTACATTGAAAGCTAAGAGTAATATTGGGAATGTAGTTATTTACAGTAGTTTAGGTCAAAAAGTAATTGATCAAAACATTGGAAGTGCATCTACAGAGTTGAATATTTCTGCTTTAAGTACAGGAACATACATAATGAAAGTTTCTGTAAATGGAGAAATAGGAACTTATAAAGTGATTAAAAGGTAACAATCTTTTTCTTTAAGCTTTAAAAGCCATCCCGGTATACGGGATGGCTTTTTTATTCGTTACATTTGTGTAATGAATTTCAGCTTTTCATTTATAATCCCTGTTTACAACCGTCCAGAAGAAGTTAAAGAGCTTTTGGAGAGCTTCACATTACTTGATTATAACAAAACATTTGAAATTGTAATAGTAGAAGATGGGTCTTCACTTTCTAGCGAAACTGTTGTAAATCAACATTCAGAAAAATTAAACATTTCATATTATTATAAGAAAAATTCTGGACCTGGTTTGTCCCGTAATTTTGGAATGGAGAAAGCCACAGGTGACTATTTTATAATATTAGATTCAGATTGTTTACTTCCTCCTCATTATTTATCTACTGTAGACAGTTTTCTTGAGAAGAATTATTACGATTGTTATGGAGGTGCAGATACTGCTCACGAAAGTTTTACCAACTTACAAAAGGCGATTAACTATGTAATGACTTCTTTTTTTACTACTGGAGGAATACGTGGAAATAAAAAAAGCGTAACTAATTTTGAGCCCCGAAGTTTTAATATGGGTATCTCGAAGAGAGCTTTCACAAAAACTGGGGGATTTGGAAAAATACATCCAGGAGAAGATCCTGATCTTTCACAGCGGATTGCTCAAAACGGTTTTAAAACAACATTTCTTCCTAACGCTTACGTTTTTCATAAACGACGTATATCTTGGCAAAAATTCTATATACAAGTAAAAAAGTTTGGTTTGGTACGTCCAATTCTTAACAAATGGCATCCAAAAGCTTCAAAAATTACATTTTGGTTTCCACTATTTTTTGTCTTTTTTGTATTAATATCCCTAGCCCTATCTTTAATAGTTAGTTGGATAATGTTAATACCTCTTTTGTTATATATTTTATTGATCTTTGTTGATTCAAGCATAAAAAATAAAAGTATTTTTATTGGCTTATTATCTGTTGTAGCTTTATTTATTCAGTTTTTTGGCTACGGAATCGCTTTTTTAAAATCTACTTTTTATATTGGTTTGCTGAAAAGAGATCCCCAAAAACAATTCCCTACATTGTTCTTTAATTAAACTACTTATTTAAATGACTCCAAAACCTAATCGAAAATATAATACTGGTAAGATTAAAAAATTTTTAGTCTTTCTTTTTTTGGCAATTTTATTTTGGGTACTTACAAAATTTTCAAGGGAATATACTGCAACAGTTGATGCTTCAATACTTTATAAAAGCATCCCTAATGAAACGTTATTGGCAGAAAATAATCCTGAAGAGCTTTCTTTTGATCTTACTACAAATGGATTTGAATTTTTTTATTATAAAATAAAACAACCCGTAATTACAATAAACATTTCAGATTATTACACAAAAGGAAATAAAACAATAGCTATCACCGACGTTCAATTAACAAGTCTAATTTCAAACCAGTTGGATAAAAATCTTTCGGTAAAAAACCTATCTTTAAATGAGTTAAAAGTAAACCTAGAGCTTTTAGTTTCAAAGAAGGTTCCTGTTTTTTCAAAAGCGGAGCTTAGTTATAGAAAAGGGTATATGAGTTTGGATGCCTTAAATATAAAACCAGATTCAGTGCAAGTATCAGGTCCTTCAGAAATTATTAAAAAAATTGATTCAATTGCTACAAAGTCAAAAAGCTTTACTGGGATTGATGAGGATTTTAAAGAAACTGTAGATTTAGCATTACCAGACGCTCCTTCACTTTCCGTATCGCCAAAAGAAGCAGAACTTTCAATAAAGGTTCAAGAGTTTACTCAAAAGCAAATAACTCTACCCATTGAAGTTGTCAATCTACCACAAGGGACCATTATTAAATTAATCCCTGAGGTTACCAAAATAAGCTTTAATGTACCTGTGAAAAATTTCAATAAAGTTTCAGAAAATGATTTCCACTTGTTTTGTGATTTCTCAAAAAGGAATAACTCAGAAAACTTTATGCTCACTAAATTTTCAAAAAAACCGATAGACATTCGAGATGTTGAAATTAAAGATGAAAAAATTGATTATTTAATTTTTAAACAAGATTCAGAAGAATGAAAGCAGTAGGATTAACAGGAGGAATTGGTAGTGGGAAAACTACTGTTGCAAATATGTTCAATGAGTTGGGTGTACCTATTTATATTGCAGACATTGAAGCTAAAAAGCTCACAAATACTTCAGAAGAAATTAAAACGGAACTTATTGAAATATTAGGTGATAAGGCGTATAACGAGCAAGGCTTAAACCGAAAGTTTGTAGCGAGTCAAATTTTTAATGATGAAGAATTACTAGAAAGGGTAAACCAAACAATACATCCTCGCGTGGCAGAACATTTTAAAAAATGGATGAGTAAACAAACGGGCGCTTATTGCATTAAAGAAGCAGCAATATTATTTGAAAATGAAAGCTATAAAAATTGTGATTACACCATTTTGATTACTGCCCCTAAGCAGGTTAGAATAACTCGTGTTTTGAAGAGAGACGATACTAATGAAGAGGAAATAAAATCGCGAATGGATAACCAATGGCCCGATGAAAAAAAGAAAGAGTTAGCAGACTTTATTATTGAAAATGAGCAACTTTCAGCTACTCGCAAACAAGTGCAAAAAATACACGAATACCTTATAGAAACAGTACGGTAACCGCCATAAAACATCTTTTGTTAACATTTGGTTAAATGAAAACTGTGCTAAATGTTAAAATCTTATTTTTGGGCTATGAATAAAAAGCTATTCGCTTTACTTATAGCCCTAATGAGTCTGTCGCTGCTAGGGATAATGTTTGTGCAGGGATATTGGATTTCGAATTCATATCAGACTAAGGAAGAACAGTTTACCTTTAATGTACAGCAAACCCTTTTTTCAGTCACTAAAGAGATAAAAAATAGGGAAATAGAAGACTTTTATAATGTTTACAGTAACTATGTTGACAGTTTAGAAGTACCTGACAATGTAAATTTCAGTGAATTGGTCTATAAGACAAAAAACGATAGGACCAACGAAGTTTTTGTTTATACTGATGGAATTTTGGAAGAAGATTATAAACTATCTTCTAGTTTTCTAGATATGGATTTTGACAGTATTCAGTTTAAAAGGTTGACAAACCGTAAAACTACAACAAGAATAAATCCTGGGATAGATGGCGAAAACCCTTCAGAATCTAACGAAGTTTCTTTTAAAAGACTGAAAGATTTTGAACGGAACCAGTTTGAAAACGCTTATTTTAATATTTCATCTAAAGCTCCATTGCATAAACGAGTAAATGGCTCTGAAATTGAAAATTTAATTACTGAAGAGTTGAATGAAAGGGGAGTAGACTCTAAGTTTGAATATGCAGTTTACAGTAACAATTTAGCAACTAAAGTACGATCTGATAATTTTCAGTTAGATCCTGAAAGTACATATGTAGTGCCCTTGTTTAAGAATGATAAAGAAGAAAATGGGTATCAATTATATGTAAACTTTTCAGAAAAAGAAAAAGTAGTACTCAATTCTATTTTAGGAATGGCAGTACTTTCATTGATTTTTACTGCGGTAATCATTTTGGCTTACGCCAGTGCCTTATCGCAAATATTTAAACAAAGGCAGATTTCGCAAATAAAATCTGACTTTATTAATAATATGACGCACGAGTTTAAAACCCCTATAGCAACGATTAACCTTGCTTTAGACTCTCTTAAAAATCCAAAAGTAAAGGATAATAAAGAGTTTTTACAGCGCTATTTAAAAATGATACGTGATGAAAATCGTCGCATGCATGCTCAAGTGGAAAATGTGCTTCGTATTTCAAAATTAGAAAAGAACGAACTTGATTTACCCAAAGAGCGACTTAAGCTTCATGATATAGTAAACGATGCACTTACCCATGTAGAACTTATTGTGGAAGATAGAGGCGGCTACGTAGCCAGTCACTTGGGAGCTTTAAAATCTTCTGTTTTGGCTAATGAATCCCACTTAACAAATGTGGTGGTTAATATTTTAGACAATGCAATAAAATATTCTGAAGACGCACCCAAAATTGATGTTTACACTGAAAACGTAAAAGATTACATTATTTTAAAGATACGCGATCAGGGAATGGGGATGAGCAAAATAACGCAAAAGAAAATATTTGAAAAATTTTACCGGGAACATACCGGGGATATACATAACGTTAAAGGTCACGGTCTTGGATTGGCTTACGTGAAACGAATACTTGATGATCATGATGCACAAGTATATGTGGAAAGTGAGAAAGGAAAAGGAAGTACCTTCATTATAAAAATACACTTAATATCTTAAATTATGGAAACTGAAAACAAAAAAATCTTATTGGTAGAGGACGATCCGAATTTCGGAACGGTTTTAAAAGACTACCTAGCTATGAATGATTATGAAGTAGTTCATGCCAAAAATGGTATGGAAGGCTTTGAAAAATTCAAAAAAGACGATTTCGATCTTTGCATATTAGATGTAATGATGCCTTATAAGGATGGTTTTACACTTGCAAAAGAAATACGTGAAAAAAACGAAGATATTCCTATCATTTTCTTGACTGCAAAAGCGATGAAGGAAGATGTGTTAAAAGGGTATAAAGTAGGAGCAGATGACTACTTGAACAAGCCATTTGATAGTGAAGTACTATTAATGAAGATAAAGGCAATTATACAACGTAAAGCCACGGATAGCATTGCAGATAGCAAGCAGTTTGAGTTTGAAGTTGGTAACTTCCATTTAAACTCGAAGCTTCGCTTTTTAACCTATAACGATGAAGATCCAACAAAACTTTCTCCTAAGGAAAACGAATTACTTCGCTTGTTGGCATTACATAAAAACGATTTAATGCCACGTGAGTTAGCGTTAACAAAAATATGGAGAGATGATAACTATTTTACCTCTAGGAGTATGGATGTTTACATTGCTAAATTGCGTAAGTATTTAGGTAAGGACGATGGTGTTGAGATTATCAACATTCACGGTGAAGGCTTCCGTTTAGTGGTAAAAGACGAAGTTGATAACTAAATAAAACTAAGATATAAAACTTAAGTGTCTAAAAACGCCCTTCTTTATAGGGCGTTTTTTGATTTTATTGTTTCAATTATTTCTGAAGCACTTACAGTATAATCAAACCAGTTAATAGACTCATTTTTTTTAAACCACGTGTTTTGGCGTTTGGCAAATCTGCGTGTGTTTTTCTTTATTTCTGAAGTAGCTTCATCTAAAGTGCTGTTTCCATCTAAATAATCGAACAGTTCTCTGTAACCAACCGTTTGTAAGGCATTTAATTCTTTATGAGGTACAAGTTTCTTTACTTCTTCTAATAAACCTGCTTCCATCATAATATCTACACGTTTATTTATACGGTCATAAATAATTTTACGATCAGCGGTTAATCCTATATAAACAGTTTTAAAAGGGCGTTCTTTTTTTTCTTGATTTAAAAAAGAGGAATAGGGTTTTCCTGAAGTTCGAATCACTTCTAAAGCACGAATAACACGGTGCGGATTTTGAATGTCTACTTTTTTAAAATACAGAGCATCTTTTTCTTTTAATTCTTTCTGAAGAGCATCTAATCCATTCTTTTCTAGTTCATCATTTAGTTGCTCTCGTATTTTAAGGGGTATTTTTGGAAAATCATCCAATCCCTTGGTAACCGCATCTACATACAAGCCCGAACCGCCAACCATTATAACTACATCCTTTCTAGTGAATAATTTGTCTAATAACTGAAGGGCTTCCGTTTTAAAATCACCTACATTATAGGGTTCAAAAATTGTTTTATTCTGAATAAAATGATGTGTTGCGGCTGTTAATTCTTCAGCAGAAGGTACAGCAGTACCAATGCTCATTTCTTTAAAAAACTGTCGCGAATCGGCCGAAATTATTTCAGTATTAAAAGCATTGGCAAGATCAATGGCTAATTTAGTTTTTCCAATGGCAGTAGGGCCCACGACACAAATAAGAGTTGGTTGATGAAAAGGCATTAACTTTCTTTTGTGTTTTCAACGTGAAGGTCTTCTCCACATTTATGACAAAACTTAGCATCGTCGCGGTGTCTTTGAGCACCACAATTTCTACAAGATTGTGTGTTAACGTGAACATAGTCTCTTTTAGTAGCATATTCGGCGCTCACAATGCCTGTAGGGACGGCGATTATTCCATACCCTAAAATCATAATTACAGTAGCTAAAAACTGCCCTAAAGGTGTAACTGGGGCAATATCGCCAAATCCAACAGTAGTTAAGGTAACAATACACCAATAAACACTTACTGGTATGCTGTTAAAACCACTTTCTTCCCCTTCAATTAAATACATAAGTGTACCAGAAATAACGGCAACAATTAATACGGCAAAAAGAAAAACCAAAATTTTTGGACGACTGTCGTTGAGAGCTTTTTTTAATTTATTAGCTTCACCTATGTAGCGCGTAATTTTAAGTATTCTAAATACCCGCAATAACCGCAAAGCTCTTACGGTAATTAACACATTGCTTCCTACCAATATAAAGGAAAGGTACAGCGGGATAGTCGATAAAAAGTCGATGATACCATAAAAACTGAAAATATAATTAGTTGGTTTTTTTACGGTTAAAATACGGGCAATATACTCAAAAGTGAAGAAGATGGTTATCACCCATTCGCCTATGTATAAAACGTCGTAAACCCTTTCTGGAAGGCCTTTTACGCTCTCTATCATGACAAAAAGAACACTGAGCAAGATTAAGATAAGTAAGATGACATCAAAAAACTTACCCATTGGGGTATCAGCCTCTGCAATAATCTCGTGCAATTTTCGTCGCCAATAACTTCTTTTATTCGTTTTCAATAGAAATAATCTTTAGCCATAAAAATAGCTAAGTTTAATTAATTAATAGCATTGTTCGCTAGATTTACAATTTTCAACTTTTTATTCTTCCGAAGGTAGTTTTGAATAATATGCTGTACATCACGGTTATTTTGCATCGGGTTGATTAGCGTTTTTAGAATCTCCGGATTGGTTATTTGGTAGTTTAAATTGAAAAAGCCAAAACCTTTATAGTGTCCATCTTCAATTAAAACTACCGATCGCTCCTCTACCTCCCGACCACGGTCAATAATGAGCATATGTTGATTTTTATAGCTCTTATCATCTAAAAACTGTTGTACGCGTTCGTTGTATGCTTCTGGCTTTTCCTCGTTTATGCAAGCTCCATTACACTCCTTAATAGTGTATTGAAAACAACTGCCTTTTGTTTTATGCAGACCATTTAGTTTCTGGCAGAGGGTATAATCTTCGGTGATTTTAAACAGTACGGCTTTTGCCTGTTGGTAATTGGTAAACGTGGTGATTGCCTTTTTTCTGCCGTCTGCCTTCTCAATAGCTAGATTGATAAACCCATTTTCATCTTTAAAAGAGGTGAGTTGATTGTTAAACAGTGATTTGCGCTGTGCTCGGTTGTAGATGGGTTTGTTGCGTTTAATCTCTTCGCTTTCCTTTAACTGAGCAATAAGATCACTTCCAGTTTTCTCATAACTGACGCTTGTAACTTCCAGTTGTATGCGTTTCGATTTTCTGTTGTCTGAAGTAAAATGTTGCGTGAGCCTCTTTTTTATGTTTTTACTTTTACCGATATAAATTATTTTCCCATCTTTCTGGTGCATATAATACACGCCGGTTTCAGTGGGAGCTTCGGCAATTAAATCTAATAATTTGGGTTCTAATTGGCGTTTTGGATTTTTACGAACGGCTGCCTCAATAATATTTTTTGAAGTGTCCTTGTTCAGCAACATTTTAAAAAGTGTAACGGTAGCTTTGGCGTCGCCTTGTGCGCGATGTCTATCGGTAAGTGGAATTCCAAGAGATTTTACTAATTTACCCAAGCTGTAGGAAGGAAGATCCGGAATTAATTTTTTAGAAAGTTCTACTGTACACAGGGTGTTTTTTTCATATTTGTATCCTAAACGGTCAAACTCGGTAGTGAGAATTCGGTTGTCAAACTTCGCATTATGAGCCACTAAAATACAGTCTTCCGTAATTTCAATAATACGTTTTGCTACTTCATAAAACTTAGGGGCATTCCTGAGCATTTGGTTATTTATACCAGTCAAATTCACCACAAAAGGCTGTATAGAGCGTTCTGGATTTACCAAACTGCTAAATTGATCTACAATTTCATGCCCATCAAAACGGTAAATTGCTATTTCGGTAATACCCTCTTCATTGTATTTTCCGCCGGTTGTTTCAATATCTAAAATAGCGTACATGTATCTTGTTCTCCTTTTTACTGAATATAAATTATAATGTGGTTGTTAATAATTCCGTTCGCCAAAAATAGCGCTTCCCACGCGAATTAAATTACTTCCTTTTTCCATAGCTATAGCATAATCACCACTCATACCCATGGAAAGTTTTGTGAAGTTATAGGTATCTTTAATACTGTCGTAGATATCTTTTAATTTCTGAAATTCATTGGTAACCTGCGCTTCATCATCGGTAAAGGTAGCCATTCCCATTAAGCCGATTACATTTACATTTTCATAGTTCTGAAACGCTTCTGAAGCCAATAGCTCCAAAGCTTCTTCTTTATCAAGACCAAATTTACTGTCTTCTTCAGCAATTTTAATTTGAAGCAAACAATCTATCACACGTTCTTCTTTTTTAGCCTGCTTATTAACTTCTTTTAACAGACGTTTGCTATCAACGGAGTGAATTAAACTCACGAACGGCGCCATATATTTCACCTTATTACGCTGAACATGGCCAATCATATGCCATTCAATATCTTTAGGCATTTCTTGCCATTTGCTTTCCATTTCTTGCACCTTGTTCTCCCCAAAAATGCGGTGACCAGTGTTATAGGCCTCCATAATTTCTGAAACAGGCTTTGTTTTTGAAACGGCAACCAAAGTTACATCTTCGGGCAATTGCTCTTTAAATGATTTTATTTTTTCTGAAATACTCATAACGTTCTCTTTTCTTCAGTAAAATACAAATAGGAAGTTTTAGTAAAAACTAAAGTTTGTTAAACAATCTAAAACTCGTAAATAGTGACTCCGCTGCGTAATTTGGGTAATACGAAGGTGGTTTTTGGTGGCATTTTTAGCCCTTCATCTGCAATTTTCTTCATTTCAGAAACACGTACTGGTAGTAAGCCAAAACCTACCGTAAACTCGCCTGTGTCTACAACGGTCTGTACATAGGCCATATCGCTTTTACCATCGGTGTATTTTATACGTTGGTCGTTTCGTAAGTCTTCAACGCCTAAAATTGGTTTTAAAATGGTAGTAAACAAAATTTGAGCATCTAACGCATCGAGCGCATTGTTTATAGTGTAGCTGTTTTTCCGAAGATAAAGCGAATAAAACTCTCCATCCAAATACATACTGAAATTCTGCTTTTGAGTGGGTTTATAATATTCTAAACCTCTATTTTCAATTCGGAACATCGCATCTAGCTGAATTAAAAACTCTTCTTTGCTCAGTCCGTTAAGGTCTTTTACCAAGCGGTTAAATTCATAAATTTTTAAATCACTCTCCGGAATTAAATAGCTCATAAAGTAATTGTACGGCTCGTTTCCGGTATGATTGTCATTTGCTTCTTTTAGGTCTTCAGCCAATAAAAAAGAGGATGCACTACGGTGATGACCATCTGCAATGTAAAGGCTTTCCATTTCAGAAAAGACTTCTTTTATTTTTGAAACAGTGGTTTCATCATCTACATTCCATAAATAATGCGTGTCGCGATAGGTAGTTGTGAACTCATACTCAGCACGAGTTTCCATTACGTTGCTTACAATCTCCGAAAGATCTTCATTGTCAGGATGGGTGAGAAGCACAGCTTCAGCATTAAATCCGACTGTCTTTAAGTATTCTTTAAAAACAACTTCTTTATACTGAAGTGTTTCCTCGTGTTTTTTTATCACGTTATTCTTGTAGTCTTCCGTGCTGGCGGCGGCGACGATTCCGTTAAATTCAAGACCATCTCGGTTTACAATTTTATAGATGTAAAAACTAGGTTTCTCATCGTCAATAAATACACCATCTTCTTTAAATTCCTGATAGCGGTTTCTAACCAACGAATAACGTTGTTCACCAGAAATTTCTTTATGATATTTATAACCAGGATTTACAATGTGCAAAAACGAAAACGGATTATCCCGAAGCCGCGACTCCCTTTGTTCTTGGGTATAGCTGTCGTAAGACCGTGCAGCAATTAGACTTACTTTATCACGGGTAGGCCGTACGGCTTTAAAAGGGATTATTTTTGCCATGTTTCTAGTTAAGAACCCTGAGTTTGGTCACTGAGCGGAGTCAAAGTGAGTCGAAGGGCCCGTTTTATATTTCAGTTTTTAAATTAGCTTGAGCTTTTTATTACTTAGTAAACTGTTTTGATACGGTTTCCGCTTTTCTACTTTCGGAATAATCGTAAAAACCTTCTCCGCTTTTCACGCCCATTTTGCCTGCCATCACCATATTTACCAATAATGGGCACGGTGCGTATTTTGGGTTTTTAAATCCGTCGTACATTACGTTCAAAATAGAAAGACAAACGTCCAATCCAATAAAATCAGCTAATTGTAAAGGTCCCATTGGGTGAGCCATTCCCAATTTCATTACGGTGTCTATTTCTTCAACACCTGCTACGCCATTGTAAAGTGTTTCAACAGCTTCGTTAATCATCGGCATTAAAATACGGTTAGCAACAAAACCAGGGTAATCGTTAACTTCTACCGGTACTTTGTTCAGCTTTTTTGAAAGCTCTTCAACTGTGTTGTAGGTTTCAGCACTTGTACTGTAGCCTTTAATGATTTCAACCAACTTCATTATTGGCACAGGGTTCATAAAGTGCATCCCGATTACCATTTCTGGACGTGATGTTACAGCAGCAATTTCAGTAATAGAGATAGAAGAGGTATTACTAGCTAAGATGGTCTCATTAGAACAGAATTTATCAAGATCTTTGAAAATTTTCAATTTTAAATCTAAATTTTCTGTTGCTGCTTCAACTACTAAGTTGGCATATTCAACACCATCTACAAGATTAGTATATGTGGTAATATTAGCAAGCGTACGCTTTTTATCATCTTCACTTATTTTTTCTTTAGCAACCATTCTATCCAAATTTTTAGTGATAGTGGCTATTCCTTTATTTAAAGAATCTTTTGAGACATCAATTAGCTGTACTTTATAATCGTTTTGTGCAAAGGTATGGGCAATTCCGTTTCCCATGGTTCCTGCACCAATTACTGCTATATTTTTCATAGTATTTATAATGTTTTAAAGTTTGAAATTATTTGCATTGCCACTCGCAATGCTTCAGTACCTTGTTCTAAACTAACAACGGGTGTTGTATTGTTATTAATAGAATCGGCAAAAGTTTCCAGTTCGTCTAAAATAGCGTTGTTGCTATCTACTTTCGGGTTGTCAAAATAGATTTGTTTTTTTATTCCTTCTGCATTGGTAAGTATCATTGCAAAGTCGTCTGGAGTTTTTGGTGCATCCTTCATTTTTACCACTTCACATTTCTTCTCAAGAAAATCTACTGAAATGTAGGCATCACGCTGAAAAAACCGTGCTTTTCGCATTTTCTTCATAGAAATTCTGCTTGCAGTAAGATTTGCTACACAGCCGTTTTCAAATTCGATTCGGGCATTGGCAATGTCAGGTGTTTCACTAATAACAGAAACGCCGCTAGCGTGCACTTCCTTCACTTTAGATTGTACCACACTTAAAATAGCATCGATATCGTGAATCATTAAATCTAAAACAACCGAAACATCTGTACCACGCGGATTAAATTCTGCTAAGCGATGCGACTCGATAAACATAGGGTTTTTAATCTTATGGTTTACCGCCATAAACGCAGGATTAAAGCGTTCTACTTGACCAACTTGACCTTTTACCTTGTGAATTTTTGCTAACTCCAACAATGCTTCAGCTTCAGGAACCGTATGGGTAATTGGTTTTTCAATAAACAAATGTTTACCTGCCTCAATTACTTTTTTTGCAGCATCAAAATGATATAAAGTAGGTGTTACTACATCGACCATATCACAGGCTTCAATTAAAGCTTCCATAGAAGGGAAGCTTTTATAGCCAAATTCAGATTCAACTTTTTCTGAAGCTTTTTTATCTTTATCGTAAAAACCTACTAGGTCATATTTAGTAGATTGCTCCAGTAATTTTAAATGAATTTTTCCAAGGTGCCCGGCACCTAACACTCCGGCTTTTAGCATCGGCTTTTGTTTTTCACAAAGGTAACAGTTTTCGGGCGAACATACGAAGCGGGTTGCCTATTTAGGTTTTTTTTGAGAAAAGTTAAAGTTAAGAAATAGCTATTGGAAGTTTTTTCTCCTCCAATTTAATTTTGAACGCTTTAACTATCTTTTTCTTCGGAAGAATTGTTCCGGTTGTTTCTTATGTTTTCTGAACGGTTTGAAATATCAACACGAGTTCTTGAAAGATAGATTCCATCTTCTAATTGGCAGATATACGCTATTAATTTTTCACGTAATGCACAATGCAATTGCCAAGTAGTTTTGGCATCTTTTGCACTACAGAGTGCCCGTATTTTTACAGATTCTTCGGTCATATCGACTACTTCAACCACAGCAGGATTATCTTCATCCCAATCTTCTTCGGCTTCGAGCATTTTTTCAAACTCAGAGCGTATTTTTGAAACATCCACCCGATAGTCTGCATATAGGTAAATAGGACGTATTTGATGCGAACTGGTCATAGACCAATTTTCAAAAACTTCTGAAATAACAAACTTTAAAGGCACGACCAATCGTCTTAAATCCCAAGTTCTAACTACCATATAAGTAAAACCAATCTCTTCTACATGTCCCCAGTCCTCTTCTATAATAACCGTATCGCCAATTCGAACGGGCTTAGTAATGGCAATTTGTAGGCCGGCAATAATGTTTCCTAAGGTATTTTGAGCTGCAATACCTAAAATTACAGTAGCTACCCCAGCTGATGCTAATAATGAAATCCCTACTTTTTCTAAGGCTCTAAATTGCGAAATGATGATATACCCTCCAATAACAACCACTAAAAAGGTAACGATACGGCGAGCAACCGAAATATAGGTAAGCATTTTACGGGCTTCTTCGTTTTCTTCTTCTGAAACATCACCAATTTTATTTTCGGCAATATAGGTCATTAAATAATCTACAAAACTTGTTATAAACCAAGTAATAGAACCAATAATGAGTATAATTAAGCTGGTATAAACAATATTGGCAAACCCTCCAGAAAGTGAAATGAGGTTATCGAGTAGAATGTAAAAAAACAAGGTTCCAAATAAAATACCGGCAGGTCGAGCTAACTTATCGGCGATGGATTTGATCCAAGGGCGTTTAGATTTTCGTAGTATTTTTCTCAATAAATATGTTACGAATTTTCCAAAAAACCATGCAATGAATAATAAAATTACAATTCCGAAAAACTTCCAGACTTGAAATCCTAAAAAATGCACTCGGGACCATTCGGGCATCATTTTGTCTAACCTTCGCGGCCCGTATTCTTCATATAAAGATTCAATGTTTTCCACTGTGTTTGCTGAAATAAGCCAAAGAGCTCCGTATTCTTCAAACCGAATCCTTTGTACACGCATCACAATATCACGTTCGCCTAATTGTACTTCACCGAAAACAACGCTTCTTCTAGGTTTTCCTGCTATAGCTTTATTAGTGGATGTACTGATATCAATTTGTCCGTCGGGACGATCAGAAAGTCCATCCCAATCGATACTCACACGTTGATTTATAACAAAATATAGTTTTTCAGCTAGGATAGCTGCCTCTTCTTTAGTAATGTTTTGCGGTAATAAGTTTAGATTTAGAGCATAAAGGGCTTCTTCATAGTTTCCGCTTCGTGACTTTAGAATAAAATGTTCTAACGTGGCTTGTGGAGTCCTTAAATTGTACTGTTTTGGAGGTAAGCCTACTTGCTCATTAAGTCTATTAACACGGTAATAGGCTTCATTATAATCAGTGTAAGGATTTGAAGAGTAGTAGGCACTATCATTTATTACACGATTTTTACTAGGTAATTTGCTTTCATCTACGGGTTGCACTGAGTCCTGCTCAGATTGCGCATAACCATATGAAATTCCTAAAATAAAGAAACTTAAAAGTAGTGTGAGGAAGGGTAAAAGCTTTTTCATTACCTTAAAAATACTGAAAAAGAACCGCACCTAAAATCATTTAACCTTTTTTAGACTTTTAAAACGCTCTAATAATGTTGGGTGTGAGTAGTGCATAAACACATACGCTGGATGTGGGGTTAAATTGCTTAAACTGTTTTTTGATAATTTTTTTAATGCTGAAATAAGTGGTGGCGTACTAAAGGTGTTTTTAGCATAATTATCTGCTTGGTATTCAAATTTTCGAGAAAGGTAATTCATTAGTAAACCAGTTACTTCTGAAACTGGCGTGTATAAAACGCCAAAAGCAATCAATCCAATGTGAAAAGACGGTTGAGATACATGCAAAGCTTCCGAAAGTAACGGGCTGCCGATAAAAAGAGATAATAACCATAACGTAAAACCTGTAGTTGCTATAGAAGCAACGAGATTAATGATTATATGGTTTTTCTTATAATGACCTACTTCGTGTGCCAAAACAGCTACAATTTCGTCGTCTTCTAGATCATTAATTAAGGTATCATAGAGAGTGATCCGTTTTTCTTTTCCGAAGCCTGAAAAATATGCGTTTGCTTTCGTACTACGTTTAGAACCATCAATTACAAAAATCTTATCTAATGTAAAACCAACCGTATTTGCATACGTTTCAATTTTTGATCGTAAAGTGCCTTCTGCAAGCGGGGTTTGTTTGTTGAACAACGGAACGATTAATCGTGCGTAAAATAAGTTCATGAACAGCGCAAAAACCGTTATAATTGCCCAAGCCCATAACCAAAAATAACTGCCAGTAGAATGATAAAACCAAATAATGGCACTTAGCAAGGCCCCGCCAATAATAGCCATCATAAACCAGCCTTTTAATTTATCTAAAAAGAAGGTTGCTTTGGTGGTTTTATTGAAGCCGAACTTTTCTTCAATTACAAACGTGTTGTAATACCCAAAAGGCGTCATTATAATATCGCTCGCAAATAAAATAATTCCGAAGAAAATTAATGCCACTAAAATTTCATTGTCTGAAATAGAACGGGCAATGCCATCTACGTATGCGAAGCCATCTAAAAAGAAAAACAACAAAGTTCCTATAATGGAAATAAATGCTGTTATAAGGCCGAAACGATATTTCTCTTTTTTGTACGCTTGTGATTTTTTGTATTCGGCTTCATCATAAACATCGTTAATCTCCGAAGGGAGCGCATCGTTAAAGTGCTTTGCGTTTAACGCATCCAGTAGTTGGTCAATGATAAAATTGATAACCAAAATAGCGATAATGATGTAAAATAAAGTTTGTGGGGACATACATTTAAAGTATAAAAAAGGAGGATTATTTATTTAAACTGTCGTTGTCTTTTGGCCTCAAAGATAAGGATTCCAGCAGCTACCGAAACATTCATACTATCAATCTCTCCTTGCATGGGAATGATAATATTTTGTGTGCTGTATTGCAACCACTCTTTAGAAAGCCCCGTGGCCTCAGTACCAACTACAATTGCTGAAGCTTTGGTATAATCCTGTGTATGGTACGTTTCAGAAGCTTGAAGTTCGGCGCAATAGATTGAAATGTTGTTTTCTTTTAAAAATGAAATAATTTCGGTTGTACTTCCTGTCGCAATATTATTAGTAAATACACAGCCCACGCTACTTCTAATGATGTTTGGATTGTATAAATCTGTTTTCATGTCGGCAATTATTACGCCGTCCAAATTGGCCGCATCGGCTGTACGGAGCAATGCTCCAATATTTCCAGGTTTTTCGGTTGCTTCAGCTACTAAAATTAAGGGGTTTTTTGATGTAAGTGTGAAGTTTTCTAACGAGTGTTCTTTTATTTCAGCAATTGCAAGAATACCTTCGGTGGAATTTCGGTAGGCGAGCTTATCATATATCTCAGTTGAAATTTCTACAAAATTTGTCTCGCTCTTACTAAGATCCTTAATTACATACAAATTTTCTTCAGCGATTATTTCAGAAGAAAAAAGTACGGTTTTTAACCTGCAGTCTCCTTTTATAGCCAACGTAATCTCTCGTTGCCCCTCAATAGTGAACAAGCCGTTTTTTTTGCGTTCCCGTGATTTTGACTGGAGCAAAGCAAACTCCTTGATTAGAGGGTTTTGAAGACTTGAAATGTATTTTTCCATAACACAAAGATACGATGTAAATAAGTGAATTGATTTATAAAATTGAAAATTTCATAAAGGTTTCTCAATTTATCTCGACTACTGGAACAGCTTTATTATATTTAATAAAATTAAAACCAATCTAATTATGAAAAAACTACTTTCAATCGCAGCATTACTTCTTTTATTTGTTGCCTGTAAAGAAACAGTAAAAGAAACCAGTGAAGAAGTTCACGGAAAAGAAAATGCTTCTGAACAATCAACAGAAGCCACCATGAATTCTTCTGAAGAAAATATGGCGATGTCCTATCCATCTGAACTTACAAACGTTTTTAAAGCGCACGGCGGAATGGATACTTGGCATAAAATGAACAATCTTTGTTTCGAAATGAACGGTAAGAGTGGGGAAGAAGTCCATACTACATCATTAAAAGACCGTCGTTCAAAAATTGAAAACGATGATTGGTCCATCGGGTATGATGGAAATGATGTATGGTTACACGAAGGTGAAGAGAATGCTTACGAAGGGAACGCTCATTTTTATCATAATTTAATGTTTTACTTTTATGCTATGCCTTTCGTATTAGGCGACGAAGGTATAAATTATGAAATGATGCAGCCTACAGAGTTGGATGGCGAGATGTATAATGCAATTAAAATTTCATATAACGCCGGAATAGGAGATTCGCCAAAAGATGAATATATGCTATATGTAAATCCAGAAACTAATACCATGGAATGGTTAGGGTATACGGTAACTTATATGGACAATAAAAAAAGCGATAAATGGAGTTACATTAAATACGATCAGTGGGAGCAAGTTAATGGTCTTTTGTTGCCTAAAAAGTTGACTTGGTATAACGTGAAAGACGGTAAGCCTACGGACGAGCGTAATGACCTTCGTTTTAATAAAATAATCGTAACTGAAACACAATTGGAGGATTCGGTTTTTGCAAAACCTGAAGGTGCAAATGTGGTAAATAGGTAATTGTAAAATGTACTTAACTAAAAAAATAGCTTTTTAAAGCTACTTTTTTAGTATTTGCACTTTAAAAAGCTTGTCCCAATACTTTCCAGTGATGTATAGAATATCTTTTTCTCCTTTGTAGGCTATACCGTTTAATACATTTAAATCTGGGTGTTGGGTTACTTTTTCTTGCAGTCCGTTGAGGTCAATAACACCTTCAACGGCTCCGTTTTCAGGATTTACAATAGCTATGGAAGATTGCTCCCATACATTGGCATATATTTTACCTTCAACCCATTCCAATTCATTCACTTTTGGGATTCGACTTGTATGCGTATACAATTCAATATAGTCTGTTTCGGCTAAGGTTTCAGGGTTTAATATCCATATTCTTTCAGTGCCATCACTCTTATAAATTTTAGAATCGCTGTGGCATAGTCCCCAGCCTTCTTTACTGTTCTCATATACAAAACTACCAGTACGTTCTAAAGTGTTATCGTCATAAATAAACCCTTTGTTCGCTTGCCATGTAAGTTGGTACACTTTATTGTTCAAGATAGTTAGTCCCTCTCCAAAGTATTGATTGTCTAGTTCTACTTGTTGCAGTACTTCGCCTGTTTTGTAATTGGTTTTTCTCAATGTTGATTCACCACGTTTTCCAGTGCTTTCATATAAGGTATCTCCTTCAAACTCTAAACCCTGCGTAAAAGCGTTCACGTCATGCGGATATGTTTCTAATAATTTATATGTGTATAATTCAGGTTTTTTTGAGGCAAGAAGTGTAAACTCAGCTTCAGAATTATATTGCTCTCCGTCAGCATAGATAGTTGCTTTTAACTGGTCTTTACCTAACTTTTGGTTTTGCAGGGGGATAGTTTGCTTGTTATTATTTTTTGAAACCGCTATTTTTTTATTCCGAAGAGAATAAACAACAGAATCTATTTCGATGCCCTCTTTGTTTTGTATTGAAACCGATAGGTTATCCGATGGTTTATATGCTTTTTGTGTATTCTCTATTTTTAGAGAAAATGGGTTTTTTTCTGTTCCTGGATTATTGCCGCAGGAAGTTATAATCAATGCTAAAAGTATAGCGACGAATAACTTAGGTGATTTCATTATGTGTGTTCTATTTTAATGTAGGGTAAAAGTAAAAAATCATCGTTAAAAACTATTGTTAAATATGTAAAACTACGTATCTTTGCAGCGGCAAGTCCTACACAACCAGCTCCTGTTGAATCCCCCAGGGC
>NZ_CAXBCK010000049.1:0-28484 GCF_963974425.1 uncultured Marixanthomonas sp. | reverse complement strand
TCTTAGCTCAGTTTTATAAAAATCATGGGGTTGTGCAACGGTTACCATTGTTGTACTTTCGTTATTTTTCTTAAGGTTCTTATTATATTATTCTTGTTCTAGCTTTTCAATTAATGATTTTGTATCAGACTTTGCGTTTATCATATGCTCATAATGAACAAGTGCCAAAATTTGTCTAAATGTAATGGCATTTAATAATGCTAGTTTGCTTTCATCTTTTAAAATAATGCTTTTAGAGATCTCTTGAATATCAGTTTCGTAGTTAGGTATTGTTAAATGACCTGGAAATTTTGAAAAGCTTTCACCATATTCTTCAAACAGATTGACATAATTATAACCAAATTTTAAAAATGCCTCGATATAATGCTGATCAATAAGTAGAGAATTATTGTTTTGAATGATTTTTTCTATGCGTTCTAATTCTTGATAATAATTTAATATTTGATCTTTATTAACTTGGTTTTTTAAATTACTAATCTTCCCAGAAGATATTAAATCGGTATAGGTTGGGTCAGTAATCACAAATGTTTTTCTATAAGTTAAAAAAGAAGCACGTTTATAAAAGATACTGTCTAAAGTAAACATATGATCTTTATTGTAATCTTCTATTAGATAGCTTGCAGCTTCATAATATGATTGTTCCATTTGCATTTGGATATCAATAGAATTCAACTGTTCATTGAGATCTCTAACAATGTTATTTAAGTATTGTGTTTCAATTTGTTTTTCTTTTTGAGACTGATTCCAATTATTAATCTGTAAAGCAATCAAAATTCCAATTACGACAAGTACAATTTCTCCAATGGCACATTTAAAATACTTTCCAGTCTTGTTTTCCATTAGTAAGTTTTGTCTAATTTTTCTAAAGAATTGTATCATTGGTTAGCGGTTTCTGATAATGAAGCACAACTTGTTTATATGAACGGTTTTTCCGCTGTTAATGTACCTATTTGGCATGCTATGAGCGGTTTTTGCATTTTTATTACGTTCATAATTTTAAAATAGTAAAATAAGAAATACTAATATACCATTCATAAGGGGTATCTTATAAAACTAAAACAAACTTCTGTGTTTACTCATCGATAGGTAACTATTAAAAATTAGTTATGCTATTCCCACCACTCCAAAACCAACAGCGTCATTGCCATGTAACACATAACGCTCCCTATTTACAAGCTGATAAAACCGTATGCCCAAAAAGGCAATCGATACACCGCTGCCATGAACAGTTTGAATGGGGGATAAGCTATAATCTTGTTTCACTGTTTCAGGGGTTAACCAAATCGGTTCACTTTCAAATAAGGAAAAAGCCAACGTCTCAAAATCAAAGACTAAAATACCCAGCGTAATAGAAAGTAGATGAGCACCCTTAACCCAATGCACCTGCGAAGAATCTAAATCTAGAATCTTTAAAGTATAGTTGGTTGCAGTATACTGATAGGAAAAGGGCAAAACGTTATTTAATGGGCAATCTGGTGTGTAGGTGAAATGCTCTAATAACCTTTTGCCTGAGGTGGTAGCAACTCCGTTTGCTACGCGCCGCTTTCCACGATCATGTGCTGCGTCCAGATCTTTTAGTTTTGTGAATAATGCCATCAATCGGCTGTGAAAATGTGTAAATGTATGTCCGGCATAGAAAGGATACAAACTCCGTCGAAATGCTTTATTCACCTGCGAACAATGCCCAAACTCACTCCCGTTTTCCCGCACACGCTGCATACTGGCTTTCTCTTTAATGGCCTTTCCATTAAAACCACCTCCGGCCCGTCGAGCAACTGGTTTTCCGTTTAAGTAATAAAAATTAATCCCTCCAATAGTTCCCGTTAAGGGAATAATACCTTTTTGCTTTGCCATAACAACCAAATTTTAAAATGAATACAACCCGCTGTAATCGAAACATATAAAGTAAATATACTAAATAATTACGTATAGGTTATAGCGTGGTTATAATATGGTTATGGCAAACTTATAATAGAGTTATAGTGTAATCTATTTAATTAATAAACATAGCTAGTAAAGAAAGGACTACTGGAATTGTTCTATGTAGCACAAGTCTCAGGAATTACTTTCCGATACAAAAATTAGCAAATATGTTTCCAAGTAGCTCGTCATTCGATATTTCTCCAGTGATTTCCCCAAAGTAATACAAGGCTTGACGAATGTCTATCGCCATAAGATCACTACTTAAATTACTGTCAATACCTTGTTGTACTTTATGAATTTCTTCCAAAGCTTTTAAAAGCGAATCGTAATGGCGCGTATTGGTGACAATGGTTTCGTTGTTACGCAACGCTCCAGTATTTACAAAATCGAGTAGGGTGGTTTGTAGTTCTTCAACCCCTTCACCTGTTTTTGCTGAAAGTAGTTTTACATTTGGAATTTCAGTAGTAAGAGCTGTAATTCGTTCTTTTGAAAGTTGATCTACTTTATTGGCAATAATCACCAAAGGTTTTTGAGGAAAATTATTTTTAATTTTTTCTATTTCTACCTTTCTTTTCTGAATGATATCGCTACCACTAGTCAACTGAATACCGTCCACCAGCAACACAACCACCTGAGCTTGCTCCATCTTTTGAAAGGTCTTCTTTATCCCTAAGCCTTCAATAGTATCGGTAGTTTCACGAATACCAGCTGTATCAATAAATCGGAAGCCTATGCCGCCAATGGTAATTTCATCTTCAATAGTATCTCGCGTAGTACCAGCAATGTCGCTTACAATGGCACGTTCTTCATTCAGTAACGCATTTAAAAGTGTAGATTTCCCAACATTCGGTTCGCCTACAATGGCGACTGGAATTCCGTTTTTTAACACATTTCCAGTAGCAAATGAGTCAATTAAACGTTTTAAAACATGAGTAATGCGGGTTATTAATTTCTGGAACTCATCCCGATTGGCAAATTCTACATCTTCTTCGGCAAAGTCTAACTCCAGTTCAATCAAGGAAGCAAAATCTAATAGCTCTTGGCGAAGTTGCTTTATTTCCGAAGAAAATCCGCCACGCATTTGTTGTATGGCCAATTGGTGTGAAGCGGCTGAATCACTGCTTATTAAATCGGCTACCGCTTCGGCTTGGCTTAAATCCATTTTTCCGTTTAAGAACGCACGTAGGGTAAATTCACCAGCCTGTGCCATTCGGCAGCCTTTCCGAAGACATAATTGAATAATTTCTTGTTGAATATAGCTACTACCATGACATGAAAACTCAACTACATTTTCACCCGTATAACTGTTAGGGTTTTTAAAAACTGTAGCCAATACTTGATCAATCACTCGCGTATCGTCCATAATATTGCCTAAATGCACGGTATGTGTTTTCTGTTTTGTTAAATCTTTTCCTGAAATCGAGGAAAACAAGTTAGCGGCAATAGTAATAGCATCGTCACCCGAAAGACGGATTATGGCAATGGCACCAGCGCCTGATGGGGTGGCTAACGCTACAATGGTATCTGTGTGTGTCATAAATTCTTGTACTTCGGATATTTATTTTGAAATGCTCAGTATAAATTTCGGCAGGAATCTCTTACCTGCCTTATTTATCTTGCAAAAATACATAATTCCATATTCGATTGGTATGTGTGTAACATTTTATCATATTTCACTACTTATATAGTACATCATCAAAAAATCAATCAAAAATGGAAGTAATCAACCACACCGCAAAACGAACTGATAACCAGTTATTGGTCATCGCACATGTATCACAACTATTAACCTATGTTACTGGTTTTGGAGGGCTAGTAGTACCTCTAATTCTTTGGCTTACACAGCGTGATAAAGTAGTAGGAATGAACGAACATGGAAAAGCTATTGTTAATTTTCAACTTACACTAATATTGCTGACCATCATTAGCATTCCAGCCATATTACTATTAGGATTAGGTATTTTAATGCTCATCTTTATTGGTATTGTAGCATTTGTATTGCCTATTGTTAATGCAGTACGAGCTAGTAATAATGAAGCGCCAAGTCTTTTTATGACCATACGTTTTATTTCATAATTTAAACACGTAGTAAACAAATTTATAAAATGAAATTAAACTGGAAGAAGGGAACATTTTCAAGTACCTATAAATTATATGCTAAAGGAAAGGAAATAGGGGAGCTTGTGGATAAAAACTTTTCATCTATTACTATTGAATCACTTTTAAACAAAAAGTTTAGGTTTGAAACCAAGGGGTTTTTAAAACAAACAACGGATGTTATTGACGTTGAAAGCAATAAGAAAATAGGGGATATTACTTATAATGGTTTTTGCTCAAAAGCAACAGCTACTTTTAACAACGAGACATTTATTTGGAAATATGAAAATATTTGGAATTCCAAATGGAGTTTCAATCAAAGGGAGAAAGCATTGGTAATAGCAACCCTTTCATCAAAAGGTGGTACGGCAGTATCTAGAACCGAAGAAGCAGTATATTTAATAACAGCCTTGTTTATAAACAATTACTATAAAAAACTGGCCCTGGCAGCAATGATTGCCATTTTTATACCTATTTGGATGGCCAGTTTTAACTAGATTCCTTAAAAAGAATACTGAATTTGTAAACTACTATAATAATTGCGAGGTAGACCAGGGTAGTAATACCGCGGTTCGCTTCCACCAAAACCAGAGGCATTAATTAAAATTGAAGAAGCATACATTGAATTAGTTACATTATTAATGCCTGCTGAAAGCCGGATATGAAAAGCATCTGCTATCGCCTTTTTGTATTCGGCTTGTATATTTAATAAGTTGTATGAATCACTATACAGTGAGTTGCTATCGGTTATTGGCTGACTCCCAATGTGTCTAAAGTTTGAGGAGATACCAATTCCTGAGTTGTGATAAACTCGTACGCCTGCTGTTATTTTTTTATCGGGTACCCCAGTTAAATCGTTTCCTGAAAAATCATCTGCTTCATCTACAAAATCAAGGAACTTGTGAAAGTTAAATTCCGCATTAAAAAAAGGTTTAACCTCAAAAACGGAAGCTACATTAAAGCGGTAGTCAGCCTGAAACTCAAACCCTCGATGATGTGTTTTACCAGCATTTCTACCAATAAATTGATCATTGCCCACACGTTCAGCTACCAATAGATTGGATATAGACAATAAATAGGCGGAAGATTGTAGATGTAAATTTCTGTTGAAGAGATATAAATCGGTTCCTACTTCATAATTCCAACCAGTTTCGGGACCAATATCGGGATTAATAATTCCGTCGGGTGTTAAGGTTTCTTCCAGACTAGGATAATTAAACCCGCTACTAATATTTCCGTAGAAAGAAGTGTTTGGTGATGCAGTGTATAAAATATTGAGATTGGGAGCTACAATAAGCTCAAAATCTCTATCGGCAGACGTATTATCGCTTCCTATATTAAAAGCATCGGTATAGTCATAGGTGGTTTTATTTACATTTACGCCAATCTCAGCTTCAAGAGTAGCGGTAAGTGGCAAAATAGTAGTCGCAAATGCATTTAATTGTTTTCTAATTTCTTTATTGTTACTAAGCAAATTACCTTCTAGACTACCTTGATTGTTGTTTTCTTCATATAAATTTTCAATTGTTTTCCAACGGTATTCATCTTGATACCATTCACCACCAAAACTCACGGAAGCTTGTCGTTCATTAAAACTGAACGATTTGGCAAATACTGTTCTTGCACCATAACCATTCGTTATTTCATCTAAAATATTAAAAGGGCGTGGCTCATAATGATCTAAATACGTGTAATATACACTTGTGTTATTGCTAAAGGTTTCTGAAAACTTACTTGAAAAACTAAGTCCAGTCACCGTTTGGCGGTTGTCTTCGTAGCCTTTAGACGCATCCCAAGTAAAAGCTGCTTGTGAGGGATCTTCAGTAAAATCTGTTAACCTTAACGAACTAGGTATTTGCGCATTGTTGTTAAGATGGTTTACTAAAAAAGAAACACTGTACTTGTCGTTAAACTGGTAATCTGTATGCAAAAAATAACTATTCCGGTTATACCGACTGTTATCGCGGTATCCGTCTTTTTGAAGATGGTCATAATTAAAATGAATCGATAGATTGTCTTCTTTAACAGATGCACTTAACGTATTTTTAAACAACCCGTATGAGCCCGCTGTTACTGTATTTGAAACTTCAGTTCCATTTTTTAAAAGCTCATTGGAGTTGAGCAGTAGCGTACCGCCAAGATTGGTTCCGTATTGCGTAGCTTTTGGACCTTTTATAATTTCAATATTTTGTATATCGTTAGCATCATAGCTATCAATAGCCGTTTCGCCCACCCCGTTTGTAATGGGAATACCATTAAAATAAGCACGTATTTTATTAGTGCCATACAACGTTCGAGAACCCACGCCGCGGATGGTAATTCGGTTTGTATTGATGGCTCCTTGCTGAATATATACTCCGGGTGTTTCATTAATAGCATTAACCAAATCTACCGGGCTATAGGTTTCAATAGCTTCTGAAGAAATACGGGAAGTAGGCACAAGTACGCCACTTTCCTTCTGAAATTTAGAAGCCAAAATAACGGGTTCCAGTTGTTCTGTTTCCTTTATTCTTTTAAGAATATACTTTTTTCCTGTTTCTGAAATAGTGATCCTTTCAGCATAAAAATCAGGATGCTGAAGCATAACTGTAACAGGAAGTTCTATTTCTGAAGAAAAAGAAAATGCCCCATTTGAATTTGTGTTAACCATTATGGAATCGCCAACGCTTACTGAAACACCTTCAACGGGATTGTTGTTTTGAGATGTAACGATACCAGTAATTTGGGCTGAACTATTAAAAAAGACGGCTATAAATATAACCGTCATAATGTGTTTTAAACGCATAGACACTTGTTGTTATTGATCGTAACTTACTTTCCAGATTGTATTTCCGGTATCGTCGTTTACTAATAAAGCTCCATTGGGCGTTACCGTAACACCAACTGGACGTCCATAGACGTTTCCTTCTTCTTCATTAGCAATAAAACCAGATAAGAAATCTTGTTGCCCTCCAGTTGGTTTACCATCTGAAAAAGGAACAAATGTTACTTTATAACCAGAGAATTTTGAACGATTCCAAGAACCGTGTTGTCCAATAAAAGCACCGTTTTTATACTTCTCTGGAAATTGATCATCCGTATAAAAAGTAAATCCTAGTGAGGCTGTATGAGGCCCTACGGAAACATCTGGGACAATTGCTTTTGCAACCAAAGAGTCTGCTTTTCCTTTCATTCTAGGGTCTTCAATTTGCCCAAAATAGGAATACGGCCATCCATAGAAACCACCTTTTTGCACGCTAGTTATATAATCGGGAACTAGGTTATCACCTAACTTATCACGTTCGTTAACTGCTGTCCAAAGATCACCTGTAACTGGGTTCCAGTCCATCCCAACGGGGTTTCGTAATCCACTTGCGTAGATAACTTCGCCGCTACCATCTAAATTCACTTCTAGAATGTTAGCACGTCTAATTTCTTCTTTCATTCCGTGTTCACCAACATTACTAGCTGATCCTACAGAGATATAAATTTTGTCTTTTGCGTCATTAGTAATAATATTCCGTGTCCAGTGGTTATTATAACCTCCAGCTGGTAGTGAAACAATCTTGGTTCCTTCAGTATCTTTTAGGTTAGTTTGACCTTCTGTATATGGGTATTTATAGAGACCGTCGGTATTTGCTACATAAAAAGCATCACCAATTACGAGCATACCAAAAGGTTGATTTAAGTTTTCTAAAAAAGTTTCTCGTACTTCAAACTTACCGTCTTTGTTTGTATCACGGAGCAATGTAACTTTATCGGCACTGCTTTTGGTATTTGATTCTACCACAAAAACATCTTCATTAGGTGCAATGTATGTCCAACGAGGATTGTCAAAGCCATCTGCAAATTTAGTGACAGTAAAGCCTTCAGGAGCTTTGGGTTTTTCGTTTTCCGGCCAATCTACCATATTATAAACCTTGGCGGTAGATTTTGTAGCGTATGGAGCAGGTAAAATTAAATCGCCAACAGCGGTTTGAACTGTATCGGCCGTGTATTCATGCTCAGTTAAATCGGGATCAGATTTTGCTTTCTTATCTGCAAATTGCTGTTTACAAGAAAAAAATGCGAAACTAAAAACAAGGGTGATTAAAGTAAGTTTTTTCATAGTAATTTTCTTTTACCCTTAAAATACTATGAAACTTTTAAACAAGACTTTAAAATAGAATAGTTTAAAATTTATTTAACTGTTTATTAAAAAGATAGTTAAAGTAAAAATCCGCCTTGGTAGACGGATTTTAAAATAGTTGGCTTATAAGTTTTTCTAGTTATTTAGCATAACCGGCATGACAAGCATGGTAACTTGTTCACCTTCATCAAGCCCATCTACTGGCGTTAAAATCCCAGCTCGGTTGGGTAACGACATTTCTAATGAAACATCATCACTGGTGAGGTTGTTAAGCATTTCGGTTAGAAAACGAGAGTTAAACCCTATTTGCATGTCATCGCCCTGATAATCACAGGTTAAACGTTCTTCCGCTTTGTTACTGTAATCAACATCTTCAGCAGAAATATTTAATTCAGACCCTGCAATTTTTAAACGAATTTGATGTGTTGTCTTGTTTGAAAAGATAGATACACGACGTACCGAGTTTAAAAACTGATTGCGATCAATACTTAGTTTATTCGGATTTTCCTTCGGGATTACCGCTTCGTAATTAGGGTATTTTCCATCAATTAGGCGACACACCATTTCGGTGTTTTCAAAAGTAAACTTCGCATTGCTTTCATTATATTCAATAGTCACTTCTTCTTCACTGCCAGCCAAGATGCTTTTTAGTAAATTCAATGGCTTTTTAGGCATAATGAATTCAGCATTCTCCGTTGCTTTTAAGTCCTCACGAGTATATTTTACTAGCTTGTGGGCATCGGTTGCTACAAAGGTTAATCCTTCCGAAGAAAATTGAAAAAATACTCCGCTCATTACTGGACGAAGGTCATCGTTACCGGTTGCAAAAAATGTTTTATTAATAGCAGTTGCCAACACGTCACCTTGTAAAATTGTAGAAGATGGGTCGTTTAATTCCACTGCATTAGGAAACTCTTCGCCGTCAGCATACGCCAAGGCATATTTACCGTGGTTACTGCTTATCTCTACCGTGTTATTTTCTTCAACTGTAAAGGTTAACGGCTGCTCAGGGAATGTTTTTAAGGTGTCTAATAACAAACGTGCAGGAATGCAAACCGTACCCTGTTCACTACTTTCTACTTCCAGTTTTGAAGAAACTGTAGTTTCTAGGTCGGATGCTGAAACGATAAGCGAACTCCCATCTAGGTTAAACAAAAAATTATCTAAAATAGGAAGCGTATTATTGTTGTTAATAATGCCTCCAAGCACTTGTAATTGTTTCAGTAAATACGAACTCGATACGATGAATTTCATTCTCTATATTTTGTGGAAATAGTTGATTTTCAATTTCAGCTGAACTGTATTCAGCATACATACAAATATATCTGAAATGCGACGGTTTTGAAAACTAATTTATTAACAGTTAACGGGTATAGCGACGTTTTCTGAAATATTGAAAGAGAATTCCGAATACAGCTAGTAACCCCAACGGTAACAAGATGTTAACAAGTTGCCATTGCGTGCGTTGCTCCGCTGTTTTTTGTGGATCAAGAAAGGGAACGGCAATTTCCTTACTACGAATGTTTATAAGTCCGCTATCGTCAAGTAGGTAATTTACGGTATTCAGTAAAAACTCCTTATTTCCGTAGAATGTTTGGGTAAATTTATCGAACCCTAATTCTAACGGGCGGTTACCGTCTAATTGGTTTTTTATAAGATCACCGTCACTTATCACCACCATTTTAGTTGGTACAGAGGTTTTACTGTTTTCTGAATATTGAAACGGTTTTATCCTATTGGTAAATGCAGAAGGGAATTTGCCTTCTAATAAAACAGCCAACGGTTTTTCACCTGCGTTGTATTGCGAAGGATCTGGGCCTTGGTTTACTGTTTTTAAATTTTCGGGTATTTCAATGTCGAGGTTTATTTCGTAGGGAACGCCAATCACTTCGGTTATGGGTGAAGTGGAGAGTAAAACGGTTTTGTTTATCTGGTTTGGAAGCGTATCAATTGTGCTGGCATAGTCAAATTTTACTGCTTCAATATTAGTAACAATGGGATGGTTGTTAGCGCTACTGCTCAACGGATTAAAAAACCAAGGATAGCGATTGTATTGTGATTCCCGTTCGCTTCCTTGCGCTAAGACAATAGGAGCGGAGTACACATCTTTAACCAAATTGGGGTTTATGCGTAAACCGTATTTAAAGAAAAAATCGTTTAGACCAAGATCTTTTCCAAAGGCAAAGGTTTTTCCGCTTACACTATCTATTTTATTTTCAGTTGCATCAATAAGCCATAAAGAACGGCCACCGTTCATGGTGTATTGGTCTAAAATATATTTTTCAGAATCGGAAAAAGCTTCAGTAGGTTTTGCAGCAATAATGAGATCAAACTCTGTTAACGCTTGTAAAGTTTTGTTTGGAGAAATAGCAGCTGAATCTAACGTAAATGGGGCTAAAAAATAATAATCTTTCAATGTGGATAAAAAATCTGCCACATACCGATCTCCTAATTCTTTATTACCTTTTAAGATGGCAACCTTTCGTTTTTTGGGGTTAACCAATTTGTTAAAACCATCAGCAAAAGCATACTCTAGGTTTTGTATGGAGTTGTTTACCCGTTCTTGCGTAGTGGTTCCTAGTTGGTTTTTCAGCAATGGGATGGCAACACTTTTTTCATTGTAATATGCCAACGCCCAAGGGAAAACAGTTTCGGTACTTACTTTTCCGTTTTCGCGTACTTCCACTTGTGCTCCCATCATCTCTCGCTTGGCAAATTCTTGTTGCAAAGACTGTGGATCATCAACTTCTAATGGATTGATGAATTCAAACTTAATATTTGGGTTATAAGCAGAAAATTCTTCTAATAACTGTTTACTTTCAGCTTGCAGTCGGTTGAATTCTGCAGGGAAATTACCTTTTAAAAAAACATCAATTACAATAGGCGATTTTGCAGTTGCGATGGTTTCTTTTGCAGCTTCAGAAAGCGTGTATCGTTTATCTTGAGTAAGGTCGAAACGTTTATAAACATACGACGAAACTACATTTACAATGATAAATGCAAGTAACGCTACAACGATATATTGAATGGTTTTTTTGTTCATATCAATTACGTTTCTTTAACTTTAATATTGTAAATGATATAAAAAGGGCCGAAATACTTAAAAAATAAATAATATCTCTTGTATCGAGTACACCACGAGCCACACTGTCAAAATGAGCTTTCATTCCTAATGTTTCAATTGGAAAATCAATGCCTAAATTGGTAATACCTTCAAAGCCATAATACAGTACAAAACATAAAAAAACTGAAATAATAAACGCTACAATCTGGTTTTGTGATAGCGTAGAAGAGAACACGCCAATTGCCGTGTAAGCGAGTACTAAAAAGAGCAAACCAATGTAGGAACCTAACGTACTGCCTACATCCCAATTACCGGCTGGATTTCCTAATTGTGAAATTGTAATAATATAGAGTAAAGTTGGTAGCAGCGCTATAACAATAAGAATGACAGCTCCAAAATATTTGCCTAATACAATGTTTTTTAATGAAATAGGCTTCGTCAGTAATAATTCTAACGTGCCCATTTTTATCTCATCGCTAAAACTCCGCATCGTTACCGCGGGAATAAGAAATAAGAGTACCCAAGGTGCTAATTGAAAGAAGGATGATAAATCGGCAAAACCAGCATCGAGTATATTATAATCGCCAGTAAAAACCCAAAGGAACAAACCGTTAATTAACAGAAATATTCCAATAACCAAATACCCAATCGGGCTGGCAAAGAAAGCAGTTATCTCACGTTTTATTAATGCAGTCATTTTAATTTCTTTTCATTGTCGGGGCTTCGATACTATTCCGAAGCGCTTTACTTTCGGAATCACTCAGCCTCCTTATATTGTTCGTTATAAATTAGTTTTTACCGGTGGCTGAGTGTCACGACGTAAGGAGGGATGTACCGAAGGCACAATGTTAATTCAAACTATACAACGTATCCACACTCCAAGCTGCGGCTTTTGCTTTAAATTTTGGTTTTGTTTCTGCCCAAACTCCTTTAAATAAATCGCTGTGGCGATAGGCTTCTAAATCTTCTTCTTTCTTCCAACGGCTGTAGGTGAAAAAGATTGTTTCATTATGTTTATCCCGATACAACTCTAAAAACTCACAACCGGGAAAGGTTCTTATTTTATCTTTTATGGTTTCAAAATTAGCAAGAAAAGCAGGTATTTCCTCTTCCTTAAACTCCATTTTTACAATTCTTGTGAACATGACAGGCTTTTATTTAATTTGAGAAAACTTTCTTGTAATAAGGTTGCTGAACAGAGCCGAAGTACCATTTTTACATTTCTAGTGAACATATAACTTTTATTATTTTTCAATTAAAATTTATAGATATAGTGTCCCAATATTCTAATCCAAATAGGGTAGAGGCACTTCCTACAGTACTTGGGTTGCTTTTATAAATTGCTAGCTCTAAATACTTAGATGAATTCCAAAGGGCTAATTTTTTACCATCCTCCTCTCTTTTATCCGCTGGAAGTTCAAAGTTTATTGCTTCACTGTAATGTGAATAAATCGTTGAAAAGGTTGCTCGTCGAGCTTGAATAGTATATTTACGCCCTTTGCCCACTTCTTCAAAAAAGGATCTTGTAATGTTACTTACTACATTTCCGTAGTTATCAATATAAATCACGTTTCCTACAATTTGGTTGTTTTCACTGTTTACAACGGGTTGAAGGCCTCTAATTTCTTTTATTTCAGCAATTGACTTGCCAATAACATCCAATGTTCCTCCACGAGCGATATGGCAAGCAACTTTTACAAAGACATCTAAAACAGGGAAATTGGTTTCTATACGGTCGTGAATATTAATTTCAACGATTTTTTCAGGTTTTATTTCTGAAGCTAACATAGAAATAATTCCATTATTGGCACAAATAAAATAATGACCGTCTAAATAAACGGCTATATGTTTATTTTCAGGGTTTAATTCTGAATCTATTCCTATTAAATGTATAGTGTCTTTAGGGAAACTACGATATGCGTTTTGAATTATATAAGCAGCTTCCGTAATATGAAATGGGGAGATTGAATGTGAGATATCAACAATTCTAACATCGGGTAATTCACTATAAATAGCACCTTTTACTGCTCCTGCAAAGTGATCTTTCTCTCCAAAATCAGTAGTAAGGGTAATGATGGGCATTGTCGATTGTTGATATTTTGTTAAAACAAGTACTACAAAAATAAGGTACTTTTGTTATAGGAAAAACTATATTTACACTTAGTATAAAATCTTATAAACATTCTGCTTTTGAACGAACTTATAATTGAATTGACCGAAGTAAGTCCACGCGAATTTTTTGGGCTTCAAAATGCAAATATTGATCTGCTTAAAAAGTTTTTTCCGAAACTTAAAATTGTTGCCCGCGGAAGTAAAATTAAAGCGTATGGCGATGAGGAAGTTCTCGAAGAATTTGACAAAAGGATGACCATGTTGTTAGAGCATTTTGGTAAATACAATAAAATAGACGAAAATGTAATTGAACGTGTACTACAAAGTGAAAGTAAGGATGATTATGAAACTCCAGTAAGTGCTGGTGAAGTTTTAGTTCATGGCGTTAGTGGAAAGTTAATAAAAGCCCAAACGGCCAATCAGCGTAAATTGGTAGAATTGATGGGTAAAAACGATATGGTGTTTGCTGTAGGCCCTGCCGGAACTGGAAAAACCTATACGGGCGTTGCTTTAGCTGTAAAGGCCTTAAAAGAAAAGCAGGTAAAACGTATCATACTAACCCGACCCGCTGTGGAAGCAGGAGAGAACTTAGGGTTTCTACCCGGAGATTTAAAGGAAAAACTCGATCCGTATATGCAACCGTTGTATGATGCGCTACGCGATATGATTCCGCATGAAAAACTAGAATCACATATAGAAAAAGGTGTTATTCAAATTGCACCTATGGCCTTTATGCGAGGGCGAACACTAGACAACGCTTTTGTTATTCTAGATGAAGCGCAAAACACCACGCATGCGCAAATGAAAATGTTCCTTACCCGAATGGGGAAAAGTGCTAAGTTTATGATTACCGGTGATCCCGGACAAATAGATTTACCAAGAAGGGTTATCTCAGGATTAAAAGAAGCCTTATTGGTTTTAAAAGATGTTAAAGGTGTTGGTGTTATTCATTTAGATGATAAAGATGTAATACGACACAGACTTGTTAAAAAAGTAATCGCGGCTTATAAGTCAATTGAAAACGTTGACTAATTAATTATTTACGGAATAAAGAATCTATTATAATGAACACCCTAACTTCTACTAATTTTAATTTTCCCGGTCAAAAAAACGTTTATCATGGTAAAGTACGTGAAGTCTATACCTTAGAGAATGACACGTTAGTGATGATTGCAACCGATAGGTTGAGTGCTTTCGATGTTGTAATGCCGAAGGGCATTCCATATAAAGGACAGATATTAAATCAGATTGCTACTAAAATGATGCGCGACACGGAAGATATTGTTCCCAATTGGTTAACCGCAACCCCTGACCCTAATGTTGCATTAGGTGAAGCTTGCGAACCTTACAAAATTGAAATGGTTATTAGAGGGTATTTAAGTGGCCACGCAGCTCGTGAATACAAAGCTGGTAAACGAATGCTTTGCGGTGTTTCTATGCCTGAAGGGATGAAGGAGAATGATAAATTCCCTAAACCAATTATAACTCCAGCTACCAAAGCTGAGGCAGGTGATCACGACGAAGATATTTCTAGAGAAGAAATTTTAAAACGCAATATTATTTCAGAAGAAGAGTATCTACAGTTAGAAGATTATACTAGAAAACTTTTTCAAAGAGGAACTGAAATTGCAGCCAAACGCGGATTGATTTTAGTAGATACTAAATATGAATTCGGAAAAACGAAAGATGGAAAAATTGTTCTTATAGATGAAATCCATACCCCAGACTCTTCCAGATACTTTTACGCAGACGGATATCAAGAACGTCAAAACGCTAACAAACCACAAAAACAATTGTCTAAAGAATTTGTAAGACAATGGTTAATTGAAAATGGTTTTCAAGGGCTAGAAGGCCAGCAAGTTCCTGAAATGAATGAAGAGTACATCCAAACAGTTTCCGAACGCTATATTGAATTATATGAAAATATAACGGGTGAAACTTTTGAAAAAGCCGATGTTTCAAATATTCAAAATAGAATTAAAAATAATGTTTTAGGTTATCTTAAACAATAACCTTTAAAACATATAAAAGTTAAGTTTTATAAGGTTATTAATAAAAATTAAAGAGTAAAAACGCTTTTAAGTTTATCATTTTTTAAATTTTAATATTTCCTTAACAAACCGAAATTTTAATTTCTTCGTAGATAAAGTGTAAATGTTCCTGGTCTACAGGAACAAAAGTCTAATTAATCAAAAAAACACTTTATGGAAAGAACAACTACTCGAAACTATTTTTTATTGGTTTCTATTTTGTTAATGACATCATTGTCTTATGGACAATTTGTTGTTATGAACAGCAACGATGCTGGACCAGGCTCTTTACGTCAGGCTGTTATCGATGCTAATGCAGCGGCTGGTCCTGATGAGATCATTTTCGACGCAGACTACACGGTAAACCTTACTTCAGGGCAAATAGTAATTAACGACGACCTTACCATTACAGGTACAGGGATTGGGAATACTGTTTTAGATGGTACAGGTAATGGTACTGCTCAACTTTTAGGAGCTACTAATATTACTGATTTGACTATTGATGGAATTACATTCCAAAATGCAACGGCTACAGCTCCTGGTGCTGCAATAGGAATTCAAAATGTTGTAAACGCAAACGTTATAGATTCTGAATTCAATAATAATGTAACAAATGCCGCTAACGGAGGAGGAGCAATAGGATCAACTGATTCTAACCTTACGGTTTCAGGAAGTTTTTTCGACGGAAATACTGCAATTAATGCAGCTTCAAGTAGTGGAGGTGCTATTGGTCAAGATACAAGTGGAACATTAACTGTAATAAATTCTGAGTTTACAAACAATACCGCAAACCGTGCAGGTGGAGCTATTGAAGTAAATTCTCCTGATCTTATTACAATTACAGATTCAAACTTCGACGGAAATACAGCTGTAGGTCCTCCCGGAAACGGAGGATCTTTGCATATTACAGGGAGTGCAGATGCTACAATATCTAGTTCAACCTTCATAAATAACGTAGCTGCTCTAGAAGGAGGAGCTTTATGGAATGGTTTAGGAACCATGACAGTATCTAACTGTACAGTAGATGCTAATGAAGCACAAGGAGCTGCTGCCGATGACGGTGGTGGAGGGATCTTCAATAATGGTGGAACACTTTTAGTGAATGCCCAAACAACAATAACAAATAATATAGCTTCTGGAGCCTCAGGTTCTGGTGGTGGTGTTTTTAGTACAGCTGGAACGGTTGAAATTATAGATCCTGGAACAGCAGTAAACTTAAATAGAGCCAACCGCGCAGGTGGTGGTATCGAAATAATTGATGGATCACTTACACTTACCGATGTATCATTAAACCAGAATAATGCAGGAGTTGCGCCGGCAGTAGCTGCACCTGGTAATGGTGGAGGTATTCACGTATCTAATGTAGCGACCGTTATTATAAACGGAGGTAATATTCAAGCTAATATTGCTGGAAACCAAGGTGGAGGTCTTTGGAACCAAGCTGGAAGTACAATGACGGTAACAAATTCACCTACACCAAATTTTAACGATAATATCGCTAGCGGTGAAGGTGGTGGAGCTATATATAATAATGGAGGTGCTTTAGAAGTGCAACCAGGAAATGTATTAAGTAACAATATTGCAGATGGACCTTCAGGTTCCGGTGGAGCAATTTTAAATGCCACACCGGGAACATTCACAGTTGACGATGTAACGTTTACTGGAAATACAGCAAACCGTGCAGGTGGTGCAATTGAAATTGCATCGGCTGGAGGAGAAACATATACTTTTTCAGGAGTAACTTTAGATGGTAACTTTATAGCAACACCGGCACCAGGAAATGGTGGAGGTCTTCACATAAGCGGACCTGGTGATGTGACTTTCACTAATAGTACAATTCAAAATAACACAGCTGTAGAAGGTGGTGGTCTTTGGAATGGTTCAGGAACGATGACCGTAACAGATACAGAAGTTTCTAATAATGAAGCCACAGGTGACCTTTCCGAACAAGGAGGTGGTGGTATTTATAATGAAATGGGAACATTGATTGTAAATGGTACTTCAGCTATAGATGGTAATTCAGCAACTGGAACAGCAGGTTCTGGTGGCGGAATCTTAACCAATATGGGATCATTAAATGTAGATGGCCTTACAATATCTGGAAACACAGCTGTTAGAGCTGGTGGTGGTATTGAAGTACGATCAAATGCAGGAGACTTGTTTGAGTTCAACAATGTAACGTTCAATAACAATACCGCTACAGGAGCAACAGCCCCTGGAAACGGAGGAGCTTTCCATATTAGTGGAGCAGGAGATTCTACATTCACCAACTGTTTAATTCAAAACAATACAGCAGTAGAAGGTGGAGGTCTTTGGAATGGACCCGGAACGATGACAATAACCGGTTTTGATACACAGATGAATAATAATGAAGCTACTGGTAATGATCCTGATCAAGGTGGTGGAGCTTTATTTAATAATGGAGGAACAATGAATATTGATTCCTTTGCCGATATATTCAGTAATGTAGCTACAGGGACATCAGGTTCTGGTGGAGCTATTTTAAGTACTGGAGGAACGCTTAACACCAATACTATTTTCCTAAACTCAAATGGAGCGAATAGAGCAGGTGGAGCTATTGAAATTATTGACGGTACAGCTAACCTTATCGATATTTCAATTATTCAGAATTATGTTACTGGTAACCTTACCGGAGGAACTGCAAACCCAGGAAACGGGGGTGGATTGCACGTAACAGGTAATTCCGCAATAGTAACTTTAAGTGGAATAGTATTCTTAAATGAAGCTGCTTCAGAAGGTGGTGGACTTTGGAACAATGGAGGTACAATGAATATAGAAGGTGGAACCTTTTATGGTGATACTTTTATAGATCAAAATATAGCTTCGGGTGCTGCTGCCGACAATGGTGGTGGTGGAATCTTCAATAATGGAGGTACACTTAATGTAGCAAGCGGAACTGTAATTACTCGAAATATCGCTGATGGAGCCTCAGGTTCTGGTGGTGGTCTTTTCAGTACAAATGGAGATGTAATGCTTGATGGAGTTATAATTACTGAAAATAGAGCAAACAGAGCTGGTGGTGGTATTGAATTAATTGACGGTTCATTGATGCTTACCAATTCAACATTAAATAATAACAACGCAGGAATGTCTCCTGCAGTTGCTGCTCCCGGGAATGGGGGAGGCTTACACATTTCAGGTGCAGCCAACTCTAATATTTCAGGTGGAACGGTTAACAATAATGTAGCTGCTTCCGAAGGTGGTGGCCTTTGGAATGGATCTGGAACGATGACTATTGATGCAACTCCAATTACAAATAACGTTGCTTCCGGAAATGACGCTACCAACGGTGGTGGTGGAGTATTTAATAATGGAGGTTCTTTGGATGTTTTAGCAGGTACAATAATAACTAATAACATTGCTGATGGAACATCAGGTTCTGGTGGTGGAATATTTAGTACTGCTGGAGAAGTAGAACTTACCGAAGTAATTATAACCGATAACCAAGCAAATAGAGCTGGTGGTGGTATTGAATTAATTGATGGATCATTAATGTTTACCAATGTTACGTTGGATACTAATAACGCAGGAGTTGCTCCCGCAACAGCCGCGCCAGGTAATGGAGGTGGATTGCACATAAGTGGATCTGCTGATGCTAGAATAAACGGAGGAACAGTCGATGGTAATATTGCTGCACTAGAAGGTGGTGGTTTATGGAATGGATTAGGAATGATGACTGTTGACGGAACACCAATTACAAACAATATAGCTAGTGGAGCTGCTGCCGATGATGGTGGTGGTGGAATCTTCAATAATGGAGGTACATTAGATGTATTGGCTGGAACCAATATCACTAACAACTTGGCAAATGGAACGTCAGGTTCTGGCGGTGGAATTTTCAGTACTGGAGGTTCAGTAACTGTGACTGATGCTGTGATTTCACAAAATAGCGCGAATCGTGCTGGTGGTGGTATTGAAGTTATTGAAGGTTCAGTAACATTGAATAATACAGCTCTTAGTATAAATGACGTGAATGGAACTGCAGGCACACCAAATCCGGGTAACGGGGGAGGAATGCACGTAAGTGGCGCTGCAACAATTTCAATAACAGGTGGAACGGTTTCAGCAAACGAAGCTGCTAGTGAAGGTGGTGGACTTTGGAATCAAGCCGGAGCTACAATGACTGTTACCGATGCGATGGTAAATATAAATACCGCAGCTGGTAACGATGCCGATAACGGTGGAGGAGGAATCTTCAATAATGGAGGTAACTTAGGAATTGTAAATTCTACAGTTCAAAGTAATACAGCTACAGGAACTTCAGGTTCTGGTGGAGGTGTATTGACAACTGATGGTGATGTTACAGTTATAGGAGGAAGTATTGATAACAATTCTGCTAACCGCGCTGGTGGTGGAGTTGAAATTATCGATGGAATGCTTTCTATGGCAAATACGTCATTAAACTCTAACGGAGTAAATGGTTCTTCTGGAGCACCAAACCCAGGAAACGGTGGTGGATTACACGTAAGTGGTGTCGCAAATGTTTCCATGTTTGGAGGTACGGTTTCCTTTAACGATGCTGCTGCTGAAGGTGGTGGTCTTTGGAACCAAGCCGGAAGTACTATGGAAGTAGATAACACAATTATAGACAGTAATACTGCAAGTGGTAACGATCCTGACCAAGGTGGAGGAGGAATCTTTAACAATGGCGGAACATTGATGGTACAGAATTCTTCAGAAATTACAAACAATTTTGCCGATGGAACTGCAGGTTCTGGTGGTGGAATTCAAAACGTTGCTGGTGGATCTGTAACTGTTAATAACACGATAATTTCAAACAACTCAGCAAACAGAGCTGGTGGTGGTATTGAAGATAATTCTTCAGTAACTGCAGGAAGCATAACGCTGTTTAATGTGAATTTAGATAATAATGAAGTAGGAAGCGCACCGGGTAATGGTGGTGGACTACATATAACAGGTCCTGGTACCGCTATGATAACCAACGGAACAGTAAACGGAAACGTTGCAACTGCCGAAGGTGGTGGTCTTTGGAATGGATCTGGAGAAATGACAGTTGACGGAACAACTGTTGACGCAAACACAGCCAGTGGAGCCGATGCCGATCAAGGTGGTGGTGGAATCTTCAACGAAGGTGGAACACTATCTGTATTGAATGCAACAATCAGTAATAATATTGTTGACGGAGCCTCTGGATCCGGTGGTGGAATCTTGAACAATCAAGGTACTTTAACCGTAACCGATTCTGAATTAAGTGGAAACACTTCAATGAGAGCTGGTGGAGCGATTGAAGATAATTCAGTTGCTGGAAATGTATTGACACTTGAGAATGTTGATTTAATGAACAACGCAACTGCGTCTGCACCGGGTAACGGTGGTGGATTGCATATAACTGGTCCTGGTGACTCAAACATTACAGGTGGAACTGCAAGTGGAAACACTGCTTCTGCTGAAGGTGGAGCGTACTGGAACGGAGCTGGTGCAATGACAATCGACGGAACAACTGTTGACGCAAATACAGCTAGCGGAGCTGATGCCGATCAAGGTGGTGGTGGAATCTTCAATGAAGGTGGAACACTATCCGTACTGAATGCAACCGTAAGTAACAATATTGCTGACGGTGCATCTGGATCAGGTGGAGGAATCTTGAACAATCAAGGAACACTTACTGTAACCGATTCTGAATTAAGTGGAAACATTTCCATGAGAGCCGGTGGTGCAATTGAAGATAATTCAATTGCTGGAAATGTATTGACACTTGAGAATGTTGATTTAATGAACAACAGCACTGCATCTGCGCCAGGTAATGGCGGTGGATTGCACATATCTGGTCCTGGTGACTCAAACATCACAGGTGGAACAGCTAGTGGAAACACGGCATCTGCTGAAGGTGGAGCGTACTGGAACGGAGCTGGAATCATGACAATCGACGGTACAACTGTTGATGCAAACACAGCAAGTGGAGCCGATGCCGATCAAGGTGGTGGTGGAATCTTCAACGAAGGTGGAACACTGTCTGTATTGAATGCAACCGTAAGCAATAACATTGTTGACGGCGCATCTGGATCCGGTGGTGGAATCTTGAACAATCAAGGAATACTTACCGTAACCGATTCTGAATTAAGTGGAAACATTTCCATGAGAGCCGGTGGTGCAATTGAAGATAATTCAATTGCTGGAAATGTATTGACATTAATGAACGTTGATTTAATGAACAACAGTACTGCATCTGCACCGGGTAACGGTGGTGGATTGCATATAACTGGAGAAGGAGATGCTAACATTACAGGTGGAACAGCAAGTGGAAACACAGCGTCTGCTGAAGGTGGAGCACTTTGGAACAGTGTAGGAGTTATGACAATCGATGGAATGACAATCGATGGAAATACCGCAGAAGGAGCCGATGCCGATAATGGTGGTGGAGGTGTCTTCAACAATGGAGGTACATTGAACATTGTTAACGGTACAGCGATTACTAATAATATGGCTACAGGAGCTTCAGGTTCTGGTGGTGGATTACTGAGTACAGCTGGTGATGTAACCATTACTGATGCTACGTTAGACTCTAATGCTGCGAATAGAGCAGGTGGAGCTATCGAATTGATTGATGGTAACTTAATATTCACTACTTCTGAAATGACAAACAACGATGTAAATGGAACGGCAGGAACAGCAGCACCGGGTAACGGTGGTGGTCTGCACGTAACAGGAAACAGCGGATTGATTACTATTTCAGAAAGTATTGTGACAGGTAACGAAGCTGCTCAAGAAGGTGGTGGATTATGGAACCAAAGTGGAACGATGATGGTTGTTGAAACAACTACAATCGATTCAAATAGCACATTTGGTACTGCTGCCGATGACGGTGGAGCTGGTATCTTCAACAATGGAGGTATAGTAGAAGTTAATACATCTACAGTATCTAATAATATTGCTTCAGGAGCGACAAGTTCTGGTGGTGGTATTCACAATGCCGATGGCGGTGATGTAACTGTAATGGTAAGTACTATTTCAGGAAATACAGCAAACGGTTCTGGTGGTGGAATCCACAACAACGGAAACAGTTTTGACATCAATGCGGCTACGATAGCAATGAATGAAGCATTAGCAAATGGAGGCGGTATTAGTAGTATGACTAATACTTCGCTTAAAAATACATTGGTTGCTTTAAACAGCGCAGCGAATGGTCAAGATGTTTCAGGAACTTTTGTTTCTAACGATTATAACTTGATTGGGACAGACGACGAAAGTGCATTTCCTGAACAAACAAATGATATAGAAGAAGTAGATCCTATGGTTGGACCGCTACAAAATAACGGTGGTTTAACAAATACACATCAATTATTGGAAGGTTCTCTAGCATATAACGCAGGAGATCCAGTAGATCAGTTTAATGATCAAATTGACCAAGCTGTATTTGATGATGTTCGTGATATCGGTGCTTTTGAAGCACAGGAAATATTGCTTTCTATCGAAGATATAACTGAATCTGGTAATGGAATTGTAATTTACCCGAATCCTTCAAGAGGAATGGCAACGGTAAAAATTCCAGAAACCTTTGGTACAGTTATTCAAATTACGATAGTTGAATTAGGTTCTGGTAAAATTGTAAATAATCTTACAACTTCTTTCGGAGCAACGGAACTTAACCTTAATGCAATGGCGAACGGGGTGTATATAATTAATGTAACTTCAGAAGAAGGAACATCAACACACCGATTGATATTAGCTAAATAAAGTTTTTAAAATTTAGTTTTTGTGAAAAACCTCTTTCATTAATTTGAAAGGGGTTTTTTTATTTTTTTAATGAAGCTATGTACATACCCAAGACTAAGCTCTGTAAAGTCTGCCTGCCCTAAGTTGGAATTTATACTCGCACCGAAAAAGACATTATGTTTAGGTGCTTTTCGGGTACCGATGAGGTAATACTTTAAACCTAAGCGTGAAGAGATTAATTTCTTAAGTTTAAATTTAGTGCCAAAATCGCCCAAAACAATAGCACTATTTTCAGGTATTTCCCGAGGTACCACATCCCAACCTTGATTGATGCGCCAATCTATGTTGTATGCAGGTTTATGTATGTTAAAACCTATTTGCAAATTTACTCCAAAGTGATTCAGCAAAACTTCACCATTTATAAAAACACCTAGATTACTAGCACTCCAAGAGGGGTGTTCTTTAAAAGAATCAAACTCTCGTCCATCTTGTACTAACGATTCGTCATTTGTTATATATTCGTAATAATGCCTGTAAAAACGGTAGTAAGCACCAATACCCACCTTATATGTATTATTGAAAACCTTCCCATATTCAGCCGATACAATATATACACCTTTTTTATCATTAAAAGGTTTTGCTAACACCTGTAAGCCATAACCGGAACGCAAAGCGAGATAACTATATCTGCTTGTAGAAAAATCAGGGCTCTTTTCTTCAGAATTAAAAGTAGGGTTTATACTGTTCTTTATATCTGCTGAAACACTCAGTAAAAAGGAATTGAAGCCTTGATTGGGTAAACGTGTATGTCCGTTAGAATGATGGGAATAGCCAATACCTGTGCGCCAATCTATATTTTGTGTTGTAAATATTTTGTAATGGCTAAATAATTTGAACGACCAGGTGAAATCGGTTGTAACTGCCTCATTGTTCGGGTTGGTAATAGGATCGTATTTTTCTGTAAAATATGAAGCTCCTGTTCCTACTAGTAAAGTTAATCTTTTGCTCCTAAAGATATTAAACTCAATAAATGGAAGTACGGAAATGGCACCTCCTAAGTTTTTGGTATTCCCGAAATCGGTATAACCTACACTTATTCCTGTTCTAGGGCCTTTAAGGCGTTGTGCCCATTCTTGTGGGTTTTTGTCATGTTCCCAACCAAAACTTAGAATACCTTGTGATTGTAATCCGTGATCTGGAAAATAACTGTTGGCGTCTGCTGTAATGCCTAGTAAAATTTCAGGACTAATGACAAAACTTGATCTAGCATCATCACCATCTACTTGTTGAGCAAACAAATAACTGGAAATTAGTAAAAATGTGGTTAGTAGAGTTTTTTTCATAAAGAACAGCAAAAAACAATAATAATGTTACTTTTAAAAATTCACAAGTATTTTTAATTAGTATTCCTTTTATCTTCAAACTATTGAAAAAAATAGACTCTTTTATTTCTGAAATTGCTTCCCTTGCTTGGGGACTTCCATTGCTGATACTTTTAATAGGTGGCGGATTGTATTTATTGATACGTATTCGGTTTTTACCTTTTCGGTATTTTGGACATGCCATCGCCGTATTACGAGGAAAGTATGATAATGAAACTGATAGTGGTGAAATTTCTCACTTTCAAGCGTTGACCACAGCTCTTTCTGCAACAGTAGGAATGGGGAATATTGCAGGAGTTGCCGTAGCTATTGCTCTGGGAGGACCGGGAGCTGTTTTTTGGATGTGGGTAAGTGCTGTTATTGGGATGTCCACAAAGTTTTTTACAGCTACACTCGCTATTTTGTATAGAGGAAAAGATAGTGATGGTAAAATACAAGGTGGTCCTATGTATTTTATAGTAGAAGGTTTAGGCAAGGATTGGAAGCCATTGGCGGTAGTGTTTAGTATTGCTGGGTTGGTAGGAGCTTTACCAGTTTTTAATGTAAACCAATTAACACAGGCGATTAATGATGTTTTATTGAAACCTGCAGGATTATATTATGGATTTTCAAGCGACTTGATTATTGGTTTGGTGTTAGTAGGAATCACTTCAGTTGTTATATTGGGAGGACTGTCACGAATAAGTAAAACTGCATCAAAGCTGGTACCTGCTATGGTAGTCTTCTATTTTATCATGGTGCTGATTATTTTAGGTGTGCATATTGATGTACTACCATATTATTTCAAACTTATTTTTACCGATGCTTTTTCGGCTTCATTTTACAAAGGTGATGCCTTTTTAGGCGGAATTGTCGGTGGACTTATGTTATTGGGAATCCGAAGAGGTGCTTTTTCTAACGAAGCAGGTATTGGTACAGCACCTATGGCACATGGCGCAGCTAAGACAAACGAACCTATTCGAGAAGGATTGGTAGCTATGTTAGGTCCGGCTATTGATACGCTGATTGTTTGTACGTTAACCGCATTGACTATATTGGTTACTGGAGTTTGGCAGAGTAGTGACGCTAACGGCGTAAGTTTAACTGCAACTGCTTTTGCTGATGGTATACCTAATTTTGGGAAATATGCTTTATTGCTTTGTATTGCCGTGTTCAGTATATCATCACTGTTCTCATATTCGTATTACGGAACTAAGTGTATGTCATTTTTATTTGGCGCGAAATATAAAGGATACTACAATTACATTTATATAATAAGTATTATTATGGGTGCTACTACCTCATTGAGTATGATGATTAATTTAATTGACACCTTTTTTGCTTTAATGGCTGTTCCTACAATGACTGCAACTATTTTATTAGCACCTCGAGTAATAAAAGAAGCTAAAAAATATTTCGGGAATTTAAAAATGAAATAGAGTATTCTCAATACTTTATAAAAAGAGCTTAAACAGGTTTGTCTTTTCTAAAGTATATAGTCATAAGTAAAAAAGCCCAAACTGATTTTTGGGCTTTTTTTATTCTTTACCTCACTTTTTTAGAAGATAGATTTAAATGTTATTCAAAATAACTAAAAGTATCACCGTCTTTTAAGTTTAAAAGAGACTCATAGATAAGTTTAATTACATTCTCAACATCGTCTCTATGTACCATTTCAACGGTGGTATGCATATAACGAAGCGGTAAGGATATTAATGAACTGGCGACACCACTATTACTGTAAGCAAATGCATCTGTATCGGTTCCAGTAGCTCTTGATAAGGCAGCTCTTTGGAAAGGTATTTTATTCTTTTCAGCAGTATTAGTAATTATATCTCGTAGTTTTTGCTGAACAGCAGGGGCGTAGGCAATAACTGGTCCTTTACCAATTTCAACATCACCTTGCTTTTTTTGCTCGATCATTGGAGTACTAGTATCGTGCGTAACATCAGTAACAATAGCAGCGTTAGGTTTAATGCGTTCGGCAATCATTTGAGCGCCACGTAAACCTATTTCTTCTTGAACTGAATTAGTAATGTAGAGTCCGAAAGGAAGTTTCTTTTTGTTTTCATGTAATAGACGTGCTACTTCAGCAATCATAAACCCACCCATTCTGTTATCTAATGCTCGGCAAACAAATTTGTCTTCATTAAGAATATGAAATTCATCTGGATAGGTGATAACACATCCTACATGAATACCCATTTTTTCAACTTCCTCTTTGTCTTTGCAGCCTACATCGATAAAAATATTGTCAGGTTTAGGGGACGCTTCTTTCGATTTATTTCGGGTATGGATTGCTGGCCAACCAAATACACCTTTTTTAATCCCATCTTTAGTGTGAATATTCACAATTTTTGAAGGTGCTATTTGGTGATCGCTACCACCATTTCTAACTACATATAAAAGACCATTATCACTTATATAATTAACATACCAAGAAATTTCATCGGCATGGCCCTCAATAACTACCTTATACTTAGCTTCTGGGTTTATAACTCCTACCGCACTTCCGTAGGTGTCTGTAATAAACTCGTCAACGTATGGTTTTAAATACTCCATCCACATTTTTTGCCCATCCCATTCATAACCAGTAGGAGCTGCATTGTTTAGGTAGTTTTTTAAAAAGGATAATGATTTTTTATTCAGAATAGATTTTGCCATAAGGAGTATATTTACTGCTATTTAATTAACGCAGCCAAAATTAATAATTAAATACTAACTCAAACGTTACAGAATATATAATTTTGGAACAATTTTCGCTAATAAACAGCAAAAAGAATATTAAATGAAACTGAAACAACCCTTCATATTTATAACATTCTTTATGTTTCTTGGTCAAATAACCGTTGCACAAGTAATAGGACCTGTTAATGAACAAGAAACCGATACCACTCAAAAACTCTATTATATAGTAAAAGGAGATACGATCCCTAGAGAGTTTATTAATTTGGAAGAAGTCGTTTTGCTGAATAAATTAAAGTTTAATTCAAAAAATGATAGAAGGCGCTACTTAATACTCCGCAGGAAAACCCGTAAAGTATATCCCTATGCAAAATTGGCAGCAGAAAGGTTAATAACAATGAGCGAACGCTTATCTGAATTTCCAGAAAAGAGACAAAAACGAAAATATACTAAGCGTGTTCAAAAGTATATAGAGGAAGAGTTTTCAGACAAATTAAAAAAACTCACTCATACAGAAGGGCAGATACTCGTTAAGCTAATACATAGACAGACGGGACGTACTGCGTTTGAACTTATAAAAGAGTTACGTACTGGTTGGCGTGCATTTTGGTATAATACAACGGCAAGTCTTTTTGAAATATCCTTGAAAGAAGAATATCAACCTTTCATTAATAAAGAAGACTATATTATAGAGGATGTGTTAGAGCGTTCATTTCAATCCAATATACTCGAACGACAAGCTCCAGCCTTTAAAATTGACTACTTAGACTTAACCGAACATTGGAATAATAATACGGTGGAAAATTAATTCTCTTATTGCTTGCCCATAAAAAATAGTTGATATATCTTTGCCGTTCGCTCTTTTTGGTAGCAGGGTAAGTCCTCTTTAAATGAATACTATGTTAATGCTCATTTAATCCAAATCAATTTTATTGATTATTTATAGTTTCTAATTAAAATTGAGGTTTTAAATAGAAGCTTGTAGAAAGCTCAACTTTTTTTAATTTCAAAACACTGCAAAACAGTGTCTTAAAAAAAAGTTTAAAAAAAACTTAAAAAAAGTTTTGGTTGGAAAGAAAAAAAGAGTGTATATTTGCAGCCGCTTACAACGGTAAGCAAGTTCTTAAACAGGCGAAAGGAGTAGTAATTACGGTGGTTCAAGTCCACTGCGTCTAACAAAATAAGGCTTAATATTTAAGTCGAGTTTAAAGTTCATTGATATATTGAAATTGACAGCGAGATAATAAATTGGAAACGATTATTATCGAGATTGAAAAAAACTAAACTAAGTATAATCCTTGAGATTTTTTTGGGTAAGGCTTTTTGATTGTGGTATATTATATTATTTAAGATTCTACGATGAAGAGTTTGATCCTGGCTCAGGATGAACGCTAGCGGCAGGCCTAACA
>NZ_CAXBCK010000048.1:0-28830 GCF_963974425.1 uncultured Marixanthomonas sp. | reverse complement strand
CTAAAGTTAACTGATTCATTAAAAATCAAACTTAAGATGTATAACCGCAATTACGACGGATTCGACTACGTCCGAATCCACTCGGAATTGCTAGCGTCGGTCTCTGCCGAAAGATTGTTTAACTTTAAGCCGTAACTGACTGTTATACGAAACCGTTACCTACAAACTAAAAAAATACAGATGTCAATAGAAAACATACCTGAAATCTATATTAAAAACAAAAAAGAAAGTCCCGATGTATTTATTTATGACTTTAAAATGACTAGTGATGTGGTTAAAAGTAAGGTAAATTTAAGTATGAATATGTTCAGCTTTCTTCAAGTAGGAAAAAAGCAAGTGCACTTTGCCAATACTTCTAAAGCTGTTAATAGTAAACAGTCATTATTGCTCAAAAAGGGAAATTGGCTTTGGACGGAACTGTTAGATACCGAAGCGATTTATTATTGTAAACTTTTCTTTTTTTCTGAAGAAAAACTAACCGATTTTTTAAGTAAGTACACTAAAGACGTTAAGCCATATCAAGAAAAAGTGCCTTATTTTGTGATTGAAAACGATGATTATATCGCCTCTTTTATAAGCTCGTTATCGGCTAAAACTTTTGAAAATAGTGCCTATTGTGATGCTATGTTATCTCTCAAATTTGATGAAATATTATTGTATCTATTAGATAAATATGGTAACGAATTTGAGCATTATCTACACGCCTTAATATCTAAAGAGGTTTCACCATTTAAAAACATCGTAGAAGATCATATACATTCTAATTTAAAGCTAGAAGAAATTGCCTTTTTATGCAATATGAGTTTGTCAACCTTTAAAAGACATTTTACTTCCGAGTATAAAGAAGCACCTGGAAAATGGTTAAAAGATAAACGCCTACAAAAGGCTAAAGAACTTTTACAAGGAGGCGATTTAAAGGCTTCAGATATCTATTTAGAAGTCGGTTACAATAACCTATCTAACTTTAGTGTCGCCTTTAAAAACAAATTCGGAATTAGTCCAACAGAAATATAAAAAATACAAAATATTTACAATCAATTGATTTTTAGTTATTTATATTTATCTTAATATTTGTTTAACATTAAAAAAGGCAAGTTGAACTGTTTTCATAAGTTATTGAGCCGTATCAATAAATAAGAAGCTTCTACTCCATTATACATTTGTACCATAATTACAAAGGCTTGTTTTTTCAAGCAGAATTTAAAAAAATTTAAAACACAGTAATATGGCAAATGTAACAAAACCCGAATTTAAAGAAAGATATGGAAACTTTATTGGAGGTAAATTTGTTGACCCAATTAAAGGTCAATATTTTGAAAACAGATCTCCAGTAGATGGAAAAGTGTTCACACAAGCAGCAAGATCTACACAAGAAGATATAGACCTTGCATTAGATGCAGCACACCAAGCCTTTCCTGAGTGGAGTAATTCTTCGGCAACAGAACGTAGCAATGCGTTATTAAAAATTGCTCAGGTTATGGAAGATAACTTAGAGTATTTAGCAACTTTAGAAACTATAGATAATGGTAAGCCAATTCGTGAAGCTCGTGCTGCAGATATTCCTTACTGTATAGATCACTTCCGTTATTTTGCAGGAGTTATTCGTGCAGATGAAGGTAGTATTTCTGAACACGATAAAGACACTGTTAGTATTGTATTACACGAGCCAGTTGGTGTCGTGGGTGAAATTATTCCTTGGAACTTCCCAATGTTAATGTTAGTCTGGAAAATTGCTCCAGCTTTAGCAGCAGGTTGTACTGCAGTGGTAAAACCAGCAGAACAAACCCCTACAAGTGTTATGGCCTTAATGGAATTAATTGGTGATATTTTACCAGCAGGTGTATTAAACATTGTCACTGGTTTTGGTAAAGAAGCTGGTGCAGCATTAGCTACATCTAAAAGAATTGCAAAATTATCGTTTACGGGTTCTACAGAAACAGGACGTACGGTATTGCATAATGCAGCAGAAAATATAATTCCTGTAACGATGGAATTAGGTGGAAAATCTCCTAACATTTTCTTCCCATCTGTAGCAGATCAAGATGATGAATTCTTAAGCAAAGCAGTTGAAGGGGCATTAATGTTTGCCTTAAATCAAGGTGAAATTTGTACCTCTCCGTCTCGTATTTTAGTTCACGAAGATATTGCAGACCGCTTTGTCGAAAAAATGCAAGAACGTCTAAAATTAGTAAAACCAGGAAATCCATTAGATCCAGAAACAATGATTGGCTCCCAGGTATCTAAAGCACAATATGAAAAAATATTGAACTATATTAAAATTGGTGTTGAAGAAGGTGCAGCGGTTTTAGCTGGTGGTGAAGCTGGTAATTATGAAGGAGAATTAGCCGATGGTTACTATGTACAACCAACTGTTCTAAAAGGGGATAACAAAATGCGTGTATTCCAAGAAGAAATTTTTGGACCTGTAGTAGCGTTAACGACTTTTAAAACAACTGAAGAAGCTATTGCTATTGCAAACGACACACCTTACGGTTTAGGCGCAGGTGTTTGGTCACGTGACGCTCACGAATTATACCAAGTACCACGAGCAATACAAGCTGGTAGAGTTTGGGTAAACCAATACAACACCTATCCTGCACACGCTCCTTTTGGTGGTGTTAAAGAATCTGGTTTTGGTCGTGAAAATCATAAAATGGCTTTAGATCATTACCGTGTGGTAAAAAACATGTTAATCTCTTACGATAAAAAACCAATGGGTTTCTTTTAATTAAAACCTCAATTTAGTTATAATAAAACCCCAGAAATTCTGGGGTTTTATTTTTAGTAAAGCAGCTTGTAATAGCTTTAAAACTCAATTATATTATATAAAAATAGGCTATCTCTTCCGTTATATAAGCTAGATTCCAATTATAGAATCACTTTTGGGTTCGCTACTACGCTTCGTTGTTGGTGCCGTAAAATCCTTTAATACAATTAAAGTTGTTCTTTTCCATTACATTCACAAAGGCGAAGGTCATTTACATACTGCAGATAGAGCAACAACTTTTCTCATTAAACCTTTAGATACTTTTTTTGATTGCATTGGTGCTTTTCACTTTGCCCACGGAGTATAAACTTTATTTACATTAAACAAAACATATGATAATGGAAATGATGTTTTATTTATTTATTACCCTATCTCGACCCAACCTTTTACAAACGTGGCTCATGCAAAGCGAGGAACAAAAAGTGGAATCAAAATTATACAATGAGGTGAGATTACACGTATCTTTAGATTTCAAAACACTGAATATGGCATATCTGTCTGGAAAGAAGGTAAATTAACAGCTAAAATCACATTTTAATCTGTAGCCATACTTCAGGTCAAAACACAAATACATTGCACAAAATAAAATATAAAGCAGCAATACTTTTATTGTCATTTTTTCTATTAAACTGTCAGAAACACACTGAACCATCAAAAGTATATTCTGTAGACATTAAAACTACAACTGATAGTTTGACATTATTAGGAGAAAATATAATTTCTACACCATTATATGAAAGAGATTTAGCAATCTCCCCCCAAGGAGATGAACTTATCTATACATTAGGTGATTACAAACAAAATAAAAGATCATTGGTTTTCTTAAACCAAGAAAATGGAAATTGGACGGATGCACAAATTTTAAATATATCAGGAAAATATCAAGATATAGAACCATTTTACAGCAACAACGGAAATAGATTGTATTTTGCATCTAACAGACCTATTTACAACGATATAACAAGAGAAGATTACAATATTTGGTATAGTGACCGCATGAACGGTAATTGGTCTGAACCAATTGCTCTAGATTCAATTATTAACACAAGAGGGGACGAGTTTTTCCCTTCCTTAAGTACTAAAGGAAATTTATTCTTTACAGCGACAAGAGATAACGGAATAGGTAGAGAAGATATTTTTATATCTGAATTTAATGATGGTGAATTTCAATCTCCAAAACCATTACCTAGTGAGATTAACTCTCCTTCATTTGAATTTAATGCATACATAAATCCAGAAGAGAATCTTATTATTTTTAGCTCATTTGGTAGGCCAGATGGGTTTGGTGGAGGAGATTTGTATATAAGTCGTAAAGATAGCTTAGGTAAATGGACAAAATCCAAGAACTTAGGAGGGTTAATTAATTCAAATAAATTAGATTATTGTCCATTTGTAGATTGGAGGTCACGCAACTTTTATTTTACAAGTGAGAGAAATACACTTGACAACAAGAAATTAAAAAACATTCATGAACTAAAAGAATTCTCTAATAGCCCGTTAAATGGTTTTGGTAACATTTATAAAATTGGAGTTGACATATTAGAATGACAAATTAAAACCTTTTACCACACCTTACATAACTAATTATTTGGTTCTAGCCAATTAAACTTCAACAATAGATTACAGTATGCACGTATCGTTAAAAAAGACCTTTATTTTTATTATTATTTTTTATTGTAGCAATATAAATGCCCAGCAAGATGCGTATACTGAATACTATGATAATGGTAAAATAAAAGCAGTTGGATTTAAATCCGAACAAGATATAAACTACGGAAAATGGATTCACTACAGAAAAGATGGCTCAATAGATAGTGAAATAACCTTTAATAAACAAGGGAAAACACAAGGTCCTTTTTTAATGTATTACCGTAATGGACAAATACAAGCTAAAGGAAATTATTCTAATGAAGGTTTTTATGAGATGGATGGCAACTATGAAGACTACTATAAAAACGGACAAATAAAATCTATTGGCACCTATAAGAACAACAAAACCATTGAAAAATGGACAACGTATTGGGAAAACGGTCAAATAAAATCAATTACAGAATATACCGAAGAAGGTATTATTCAAAAAAATAGAGAATATCATAAAAATGGTCAATTAAAAATAGATGCCAAGTACAATAACATTGGAGATTTTATTGGTGAAATCATTTTATATTATGATACTGGACAAATACATACAATTCAAAAATTTGATAAAAACGGCAACAAAATAGACACCTACAAATCCTATTATAAAAATGGAAATTTGATGGAATTAGGTGATTATTTAGGTGTAGATTATTTCAAAAAAAAGGGAGTATGGAAAACATTCTATGAAAATGGTTCATTAAAAACTGAAATCAATTACGATAAACAAGGAAATAGAATTGGAGAAATAAAGCTATATGATAAACAAGAAAATCTAATAATTACAAACTAAAGACTTTGGCCCATAGACTGGACGTTATTAACCAATTTAAAAAATGAAAGTATTAACATTCGAAATTAATTCGGATAAAGAAATTTGGGAGCTTTTTGACAAACAATTGAATGTGATTTTCATTCATAAATTTGTTCCAAATGAGATAATTGAATGGTGGAAAACAGATTTGAAAACTCAAAACGGAACTGAATTTAAAAATCTATCTGTCCGTCAAATGGAAATGGATGTCCAAACCGACTTGAGCGGACTAAAAAAAATACTCAAACTGAACACCAGACAATTGAGGATTTATCAATTTGACAAACCGATTTCTAACATCCTCAAAATTGAAAGATTGCCTGAAAAGAACCGGAACCTGATTTTACAACAAAACGGATTAAAGCATTACTTTTTTGTAGATTTTGAGTTTATAACAATTGGTAGTTTTGAACCTGAATTTATAAAGAGAATTGAATCAAATCCAAAATTTGAAAAACGAATTACGGAAAGAAAACGAAGATTAACTAAATAAAAAATGATAAAAAACATCTCTAATTATTTAACTGTACCAGTTTAAACCTAATTGTAGAAACTACAAAAAAATAGCACCAAATGAAAAATATAAATCTTATTGCGAGTTTAATTTTCGGAATTATTTTATTCAGTTGCAATAAAGAAAAATCTAAAACTTCACTTGAAGCTACTCACCTCAGTAAAACTGAAAAGGCGACAGACACCTTAACCAAGCACATAAAACCATTTAAAGCCGAATTACCAACTATAGGGCTTTTAATGTATAATGGCGTGCTACAAAGTGAAGTGATTGCAACATCAGATGTTTTTGCCAAACCATCAGAAGCAGGCAAACAACTTTTTAACGTCATTAGCATAGCAGAAACCAAACAGCCCATCACAACCGAAGAAGGTATGCACTTTGTTCCAGATTATAGGTTTGATAACTGCCCTAAATTAACAGCGCTGTTTGTACCCAGCGCTTATGATATGTATGCACAAGTACACAACAAAAAAATTGTAGATTTTATTAAAGAGAAAAACAAGGAAACCAAATATACCATTAGTAATTGTGCAGGAGCGCAATTAATTGGGGAATCTGGAATTGCGGACGGACATAAAATCGTCACTTGGATTGGTGGCGGCGAACAACTTCAAAAAGATTATCCTAATTTAAAAGTGCAGAACGACAGCCTGGTTACCTTTGTAGAAGATGGTAAATTTTTATCTTCTAATGGAAATTTGGCGAGTTATATTTCTGCTCTTACTTTAGTAGAAAAAATGACTAGTCCCGAACATAGGAAGTTTGTGGAAAGCTATTTATACCTTGACCGGCTTCAAGACTGGAAAGAATAAAACACCTGTTAATGAATTGGATTATCCTTATAATCGCTGGCCTTTTTGAAGTAAGTTTTGCCTTCTGTTTAGGAAAAGCAAAAGAAGCGACTGGCACACTTGCCACGTATTGGTACGTTGGTTTTTTAATCTGCCTTGCCATTAGTATGCTATTATTGGTTAAAGCCACCCAAACATTACCTATTGGCACTGCCTATGCAGTTTGGACCGGAATAGGCGCGGTAGGTACTGTACTCATCGGGATTTTTGTCTTTAAAGAACCCGCAGACTTTTGGAGGGTCTTTTTTATAACGACTCTTATTATCTCTATCGTAGGACTAAAAGTTGTTTCGCAGTAGACGCAGGCTTTTAAAAATTTAAAAGAGGTATTCTACAACCTATTTATTTTTTTATGTACCTTTAACCTACCCTATTTCAACCTACTACAGCTTTCTGGTATTCCGTAAATCGGTTCGGAATTTATACCGTTTCTTTTTAATTTGTTGGTTTGAAATTTTACTGTATTCTATTTTTCATATGTGTCTTCGGAAGTACTTTTGCACAGCGACCACTCCCTGAAGAGTGTTTTTTAAAGAAAACCAATAAACAATGGGTGAAAGATTTCAAAAATGTTGAAACAATCGAAATCCAGTTAGAGCTTGTAAAGGAAAAAATACTTTCTGATGCTATTTACTTGGACAATGAAAAAAAAATTACTCCTAAAGAAGACCAATGTGGCTGTCCCATCCGTTTCAGTGTTATCATTCCCGGAAATAAATGGCTCGTGCTGGATCTTAACAAAAATCCAGAATTAGAGGACTTATTCCCAGAGTTAACTTCAGAAACCATTGACCGCATTAAATTAAGCGAGTTTGAAGAAAAAAAGCTCAATAGGTATGCTGTTGACAACTGCTCTGGAATAACCTTATATAGCAGTAGCAGAGATCTTAAAAGAACAATACGAAAACTAGACTTAGAGTAAAAAAACTTTTTTCTTACACCTACCAACTACTTACCTATTGCGCCTACGCTTTGAACCCCGAGCTGGTTTATTATTTCGCGAATTATTGCGCTGTGAACGATGATTCGCTTTATTTTCAGCTTTTTTGTCTAACACCTCTTTTAGTGATTCAGTAACTTCAAAACCTGGTATTACTTCGCTTTGTAGGCGTTCACCTAACAGTTTTTCAATGCCGCGAACGTATTCGTTTTCATCCACACTCACTATAGAAATAGCTTGTCCAGAGGCTCCAGCCCTTCCTGTACGGCCAATACGGTGTACATAATCTTCTGGCACGTTGGGTAATTCGTAATTAATAACATGTGGCAATAGAGGAATATCAAGTCCACGAGCAGCGATATCGGTTGCTACCAATACGCGGGTTTTACCACTTTTAAACCCCGCTAGGGCTTTTGTTCGTGCTCCTTGACTTTTATTTCCGTGAATGGCTGCAGCCGTTATTCCAGCTTTCTCCAGTTTTTGACTCAACCGGTTTGCTCCGTGTTTGGTCCGGGTAAAAATGAGGACTTGTTGCCAATCCCCTTCATCTATCAGCTTTGTTACCAATTGTGTTTTTTTAGACTTATCGGTTCGATAAACTAGCTGATCTACTTTTTCTGCTGTAGTATTTTCAGGAGTAGCTTCTACCATTACCGGATTGTGTAAAAAGGTGTTAGCCAGCTTTTTAATATCTTTTGAAAAAGTTGCTGAAAACAATAAGTTCTGCCGTTTTGAAGGCATCACTGCAAGAATTTTTTTAATATCGCGAAGAAAACCCATGTCGAGCATTCTATCGGCTTCATCTAACACCAATATTTCAATATTGGATAAGGAGATAATATTTCGGCTTTGTAAATCGAGCAAACGACCTGGAGTTGCCACTAAAATATCAACTCCTTTTCGCAAGGCTTTTATTTGTGGTTTTTCGCTTACGCCTCCAAAAATAACAGTCCCGTTACAATTAGTAAACTCGCTGTAAGTTTTTACATCCTCCATTACTTGTGCCGCTAATTCACGCGTTGGAGTTAATACTAAGGCACGCACTGGGCGGTTATGTAAGTGTTTTCCAGTGTTTAATATTTGTAACATAGGCAACGTAAAAGCGGCCGTTTTACCGGTTCCCGTTTGTGCAGATGCCAACACATCTTTACGTTCTAATACTTTAGGAATTGCTTTTTGTTGAATAGGTGATGGGGTAGTATATCCTTTTTTGCTAATAGCTTTTAGCAAGGCTTCGGACAGCCCAAGTGATTTAAATGACATATAGGTTGTTTATAAATGGCTATGAAGTTTTATTACGCCATTTCTGAATTGACTACAAAGATACACTTAATTTATTCAATGACAGTTTCACCCTAAAGTTGTTAGAGCTTTTTGATAAGTATAAGAATTATCCTTCTTTTTTCTTACAAAGATTACGTAAATACCCTTAGCTCATACATCGTTAATTATCAGTAAATTACATATTATTAATTTTAAATTATAATATGATGAAACATTCAATTTACCTCTTGTACATTAGTATTATACTACTACTAGGGTGTAGTAAAGAAGATACTGAGTTAGAACCTGCAAAGCAAATAGATTTTGCTGTAGAAACAATCGATTTTAAATTAACTTCAAAAAATAATACTTCGGGTATGGTTGATATTTCTGGACGTATTGTAAATGTTGGAGACTCTTTTTTTTCAGAAGAAACAAAACAAACTTTTTATCTATATGAAAGACCATGGGGAACAGCCATTAACAGTAACGGAAATTTAATTGCTAAAAAAGAATTTTCCGCTTTAGAAGCTGGAAAAAGCATAACGATTAATTTTTTAAAGGAATGGGATCCCAAAATGTACTCAAACGGAACTTTTTGTCCCACCTACCGATTAGTTATTAGACATGATACCGAAATTGATGTATTTCCTTTTCAGGATAGCAACCCAACTAATAATATGATGGAACGATTTGGAAGTGATATTAATTTGCTTTTTTAAGAATGCTAGCGCCCGTTATGGACGTGTTGGGTTTTTAAAACTTTATCTATCTTTAGGAACTTAAAAGTCAAATTATCTATGAAACAACTTCCTATTTTTATAGCCTTACTAATATTAACTCCCCTTTTATCACAAACCGAACAAGAAAAAGTAGAAACAACCGTATCTAAAAGTGATATTGAAGGACATATCTATTTTTTAGCAGACGATTTATTGAAAGGTCGAGAAACTGGAACTCCTGAAAACAAAATTGCTGCTTCCTACCTAGCAAACAGCTTACGAGGTTATGGCGTAAAACCAAACCCGGCAACAAATACCTACTACCAAACAGTCCCCATGCAAGAAGTAACTCCGCCAAGACGCTTTACTCTCTCTATAGCTGGTGCTGAATACAAAAACAAGGTTGTTTTACAAACTTCAAAAATGGATTTTACCGGTAAAGCTATTTATGTAGGCTATGGGCTTGAAGATGATTACAACGGAAAAAATGTAAAAGAAAAAATTGTATTAGTACAAGCTGGAGGTCCTAACTCAAAAGATGCCCGTGCTGCTTTTGGGTTACGAGAAAAGAAAGCAGAACTCGCCAAAAAAGCAGGAGCCATAGGTATCATTGAATTTATTAATGCTGCTCCACAAATGTGGGGCTATATAGATCATAATTTTAACAGCAAACGAATGGAAATTGCTGAAACGGTAAACCAAGCAAGCAAAGAAAATGCTTTTGCTTATGTATGGATACAAGATGAAAACGGAAACTATGCAAATGACTTAAGTAGCAAAAACGAAATGCCCATTAAGATGATGATGGAAGGGGAAAACCGGGTAAAAGTCACTTCACAAAATGTAATAGGCTTAGTAGAAGGAACTGATCCCAAATTAAAAAACGAATACATTATCTATTCGGCACATTACGATCACGTAGGCATTGGCCAACCAGATGAAAGTGGTGACACTATTTACAATGGAGCAAGGGATAATGCAGTAGGGGTTACAACAGTATTGAATATGGCTGAAAACATGGCAAAATACCCTACTAAACGTTCTGCGCTGTTCATTCTTTTCACAGGGGAAGAAAAAGGACTATTAGGTAGTGAGTATTATGTTGACAACCCTATAGTTCCACTTGATCAAATGGTATATTGTTTTAACAGTGACAATGGTGGTTATAATGATACTTCGGTAGCTACCATTGTAGGGCTAACCCGAACCACAGCGCAACAGAATATTGAAAACGCTACTTCTACTTTTGGTCTTAAAGCAATTGAAGACCCTGCCCCTGAACAAGGTCTATTTAACCGAAGTGATAATGTTCATTTTGCAAAAAAAGGGATTCCATCACCCACTTTTTCATTAGGGTTTACAAATTTTGCAGATGCTACCAAATATTATCACCGTCCCAATGACGAAGCAGATACACTAGATTATGATTATTTACTGAAATTTTTCAAAGCTTATGTTTTATCGGGTCGTAACATTGCCAACGATGCCTCTACTCCATTTTGGGTTCAAGGTGACAGTTATGAGGAAGCAGGCAAAAAGCTTTATAACAAACAATAAGTACTTTAAATTGAAAAAGCCTTTCCAAAACTTGGAAAGGCTTTTCTTTTTAGGGGCAAAAAAGGCTTACAGCTTAACGAATGTAAGTAGGTCTGTACTACCATCACCTCCACTTACATCTTTTAAATCAACTTGAATGGTTGTAAATTGCTCTACATCCCAATCGTCATTTAAATCATCGAATGGATCGTCTTCATTATCTATTTCAAAATTCAACACTAAATCAAGTCCTGAACCGCTAGTTGTTACAGCCCAAGTTCCGTTAACTGTATCGCTATTACTTTCAGCAACGGCTGTTCCATCTGCATTAAAGGTAAAAGCGTAGCCATTATAATCATTGGTCTCATCATCGCCATCATCTATATAACTACCTACGCTCCATTGACCATCTTGTAAAATACTTTCTAGATCATCTGTATTGCCTCCACCATTACAGTCTTCGTAAGGGTTTCTTCCAAAGTTTAAAAGATCGGTACTGTCATCCCCGCCACTTACATCAAAAAGCTTTATAATATTGTCATCAAATTCCTCTACGTCCCAGTCATCATTTAGATCGTCAAAGGGATCGTCTTCATCTGTAATTTCAAAATTCAATATCAAATCAATGCCACTACTGATATTTGTTACAGCCCAGGTTCCATTTACGGTATTGTTATCACTTACCGCAGTTACTGTTTCATCACTGCTAAATGTAAATTCATACGCTACATAATGGCAGGTTTCGTTATCACCATCGTCTTCCAGAAGGTTTACAAACCAACTATTTGTTGTCAAGTTATCTACAAAGGCTGCTGTATCACCATTACCTCCGCCTCCTCCACCGGATGGGTTTCGCTCAAAGGTTAAAAAGTCCACGCTACCATCGCCACCGCTTATGTGTTTCAGTTTTATAATTTCTGAAGTGGCTTCTATAATATCCCAATCTTCGTCCAATTCATCAAAGGGATCATCATTACCGAAGAAAAGTTCTAAATCTGGTGTACTACCACTCGTTAAGTCCCAGGTTCCATCAACTATAATTGCCCCATTTACTGCTTGAGCTGTACTATCGGTTGCGAATGTAAATTCATAACCGTCAAAGTCTGAAGTTTCATCGGTATCATCAAAGAAATAAGTTACATACCAAGAATCTGAAGTTAGGTTATCTACAAAGTCAGTTGGGATATCATCATCGCCGTTTGAAGTACAATTAGTTATTAAAGTAAGTAATTCGACATTACTATTTACCTCTACTACAGTACCATCTTTTAGTACTACTGAAATTGGGTAATCTAACTCAATATAAGTTCCCGACTCTAAAGAAAGCAAAAAACTAAGCAACTCTGAATCACTATTAACTGTTTGCGTACCAGTTTGTTCATTGTCTGAATTGTAAATAAAGAAGTTTAAAGGATACACAAAATCGATACAATCTATCGAATCGCTATTGTTATTATCTGAAGTTCGTTGTATCAAATTGGCTAGTTCCGAGTCTTGCTCTATGGCTTCAGAGTTTGTTGGGTCTGAAGGCGTGGAGTCATCTTCTGAACAAGAGCTCACTGCAAAAGCAAAAGCCACAAATGCCATTACTAGTATTTTTTTGGTTACATTTTTCATCTTGGTTATTTTTAGGGTTCTGTATTAGTAAAACAGTTTGTTTGTTATTTACCCTACCTTATTTTTCAGGAAAAAGTATATTATAAAAAAACCACCCTTTAAATAAGGATGGTTTTTAAAACAAAAATCAAAAAAACTCTAGGTGTTAAATCTTCTCAAAAACTAAAGTATCCGTACCACCATTGCCACCACTTACATCAATTAACTCAATTCTTGAATTTGTTGCAGAAACAAGGTCCCAATCATCGTTTAAATCTTCAAAATCGTTAGTTTCCGGGACATCAAAAAAGAGATTAAAGTCTACATCATCAGAACTGCCATCGTCATCATCTGATGAGTTACTACTGTCATTTACAGACCAAGTTCCTGAAACAGACAACTCACCTCTGTTTGCTATAACCGTCCCATCGGTATTAAACGTAAAGACAAAACCGCTAAAGTCTGATGTTTCATCATCACCTGAGTCTATAAACTGGGTAATCTCCCATGTTCCGTTTTGTGCAATTTCTGTAATTTGATCCGCGCTATCGTTTTGATTATTGATGTCATCATTATCATCATCTGAAGAACAACTAGCTACTAATGCTGCAGACATAATGATTGTAAGAATATTTGTTATGTTCATTTTTATAGTTTTCATAATTTTAATTTTTTTTGAGTTATTAATTCTTTTTAAAAGTTAATGTGTCTTCAATATTCCCATCACTATCACGGATAATAAATGTTACTGAGGTTTCAGAAAACTGAAGCACTTTATAATCATCGTCATCAGCATCGTTAATTGGGCTGTCCATGTCAAATTCAAAATTTAACTCCTCTCCAACAACCGAAACAATCCATATTCCATCTACATTCTCAGAACCATTGGTTGCAGTTACCGTTTGGTTTGAAAAGAATGTAAAGTCGTAACCGTTAAACACACTGGTTTCATTATCACCATCTTCTAAAAATGTATCTACATACCAAGTTCCAGCTTGTAAAATATCTCTCAATTCTTGTGGGTCGGGGTCACTTCCTCCACCACCTCCATTAGGTTCACGCTCGAAAGTCAAAAGATCTGTTTCACTTCCGCCACTGCTTTCGTCACTCAGCCCAATGATCACTTGCGAAGATTCCAACACATCCCAATCGTCGTTTAGATCTTCAAAAGGATCATCGCTTCCTGAATTTTCAAAGTTTAAAATAAGCTCTAAACCATTATCATCATCTTCAATAGACCAGAAACCATTTACCGTTTCAGAGGAACTTACAGCTGTTGCTGAACCATTTGTAAAAAAGCTGAATTCATAGTCATCATAATCGGTTGTATCATCATCACCATCATCTTGAAATAAAGTGACAAACCAGCTTCCTGTGGTTAGGTTTTCAATTAAGATGTTTACCTCTTCATTATTGCCGCCAGTGTTTGGGTTACGTTCAAAGGTTAGGTAATCTACACTTCCGTCACTGCCACTCACATCTTTTAAACGTATGAGTTCTGAAGTACCTTCAATAATTTCCCAATCTTCGTCCAATTCATCAAAAGGGTCGCTTGTTCCGAAGAAAAGTTCTAATTCTGGTGTACTGCTTGTAGTCAGTTTCCAGTTTCCAGGCACTATATTCGTACCGTTTGTTGCTTGTGCGGTACTATCAGTGGCAAAGGTGAATTCATACCCTTCAAAATCGTTAGTTTCATCGAAATCATCAAAATAATACGTTACATACCAACTTCCGGTGGTTAGGTTTTCTTCAAATTCACTAAGGTCACCTTCGCCTTCATTTTCACAATCTGCATTGACCAAGATATCTTCCAATTCTTGGTTGCTGTTAACCTCAACAGTAGTTCCATCTTGCAATACTACCGAAATAGGGAAATCGATGCTAATAATATCATCTCCATCTAGGTTAAACAACAGTAAGTATAATTCAATATCATTATCAATAGTTACAGTTCCAGTTTGTTCGTCATTGGAATTATAGGTAAATACGGTAATTGGGTATACAAAATCTATACAATCTATTTCAGACTCTCCTTGGCAAACTGCAATAAGCGCATCTAACTCTGCTTGGTCATTGATTTCAACCTCTGAAAAATCTTGAAGAATAAGGGTTATAGGGAATACAATTTCAAGCGTATCGTTATCGTTGGGGAATTGATCAAAAATAGCTTGAATTAAAGGAATATCGGCTTCGCTTTCCAGTACTATTTTCTGTCCATTCGCAATTACGGTAGCAGGGTACTTAACTTGTGTACAACTGTTACCATCTATTATATCATCATTACTTCCTGGGTTTTGGGAAGTGCGTATCATTAGATTGGCCAATGTTGAATTTGACGTAATGGTTTCATCTTGGTCAGTCTCATCAATAAACTCTGCTTCTTCTTTTTGACAAGAGGTAAGAAACAACCCAAAACAGAGGATTAAAAAGGTATATAAAGTAATTTTTCTTTTCATGGTTACGTTCGGTTTGTGTAAGTGAAACAAGTTAGTACAAAAATACCCTACCTTGATTATAAAACTTTTTTTTGAATATATTTGACAGGCATACAGCTACTTATATATGGATAAAAATACTACAATTTGCAACGAAAATACTTTTAACAAAGTATATAAGGAGCATGGAAAGGCTATTTGGCGGTTTATCTATTTTAAATGTGGTAACGAGGCACAGGCGGAAGATTTGGTACAAGATGCCTTTATAAAACTTTGGAAAAACTGTGCAAAAGTACCGGTAGATAAAGCAAAATCATTTTTATACACCATCACCAACAATGCTTTTTTGAATGAAGTGGCCCATAAAAAGGTAGTGTTGAAACATGCCAAACATCAACCCGACAAAGTGGAACACCAATCCCCTCAGTTTTTGTTGGAAGAAAAGCAATATCACGAAAAATTACAAAATGCTATCGCCAATTTAACCGAAGCTCAGCGCACCGCCTTTTTATTAAACAGAATTGAAGGAAAAAAATATAAGGAGATTGCCGAAGCTTTGGATATTTCAGTAAAAGCGGTTGAAAAACGAATGAGTTTAGCTTTAAAATCGCTTCGGGAAGAAATAGGTGATATTTAAAGTAGGGTAAAATACAATTAAGCTGTTTTACTGTTGAAACGTACTATTATGGAAAAAGACTACGCATTGCATAACTACCTGAACGGCATTGCTACTCAAGAAGAAATTGAGCAGCTTAAGGCCGATCCTGAATATGCATCTTATATAAAAATTGCCAAAACCACCCAAGGTTTCGACACGCCAAACTTTGATGAAGAAGCGACGTTTAACGCTATTTCTGAAAAATTAAAACAAAAACCAAAGGTTAAAAAATTAAACCCTTGGGCTACAGTTTTAAAGATAGCCGCTGTATTTGCTGTGCTATTTGCTGGTTATTTATACATCGATTCATTAGGAACTACTATTTCAACTTCAGTTGCCGAAAAACAAAACTTCAGTTTACCAGATCGTTCTGAAGTTGCATTAAACGCTAATTCTACTATTGAATACAATAAAAACAAGTGGGACAATAACCGAGAACTAGAACTCGATGGAGAAGCTTATTTTAAGGTAACCAAAGGAAATACGTTTACCGTACAGACTAAAAATGGAGCTGTGACCGTTTTAGGAACACAGTTTAACGTATTTGCGCGTGATAAAAAGTTACAAGTAAATTGTTACGAAGGATTGGTAAGCGTTGCCTTTAACGACACCCTTATTAAACTATCTGCTGGTAAAAACTTACAAATAAAAAATGGCAACATAGTAACAGAGCATCAAAGTATTGCAGAGGCACCCTCTTGGATTAACAATGAAAGTAGCTTTGAAAATGCAACGTTAGAAACCGTCTTGAACGAATTAAAAAGGCAATATACAATTACCATAGATGCATCTGAAGATTTAAAAAATAAGCGATTTTCGGGTAGTTTTACCCATAACGATCTTGACCTTGCTTTACAATTAATTTGTGACCCATTAAACCTAACCTATACGATAGAAAAAGACCAGGTAACTATATATGCAACGAAAAACAAGTAACCAAGCGCTTCCATTCGTTTTGATCATATGTTTTTTCTTTAGTCTTTCTATTTTTGGACAGACTGAAGGAAAGAAATCTTTGTTTGCAGTTATACAACAATTGGAAGAACAGCACAATATCCGTTTTTCCTATGTTCCAGATGAAATCTCAGATATATCGGTTACAGTTCCTGAAAAAACCGATTCGCTTCAAGAAGTCCTTGCTCAATTGAACAATCAAACTTCTTTACAGTTTACATTATTGGACGATAGATATGTAACCATAGTATCACGGCAACAGAAAAGCAATTACTGCGGAAGAATCACCGCTGCTGAAACCGGTGAACCTTTAGAAGGAGCCAATATAGTTGTAAAAAACTTTAATTTTTCAACAGTAAGTACTGCGGAAGGTTTTTTTTCAATTCCCAAAAAAGTTCCTTCTGATGGGTTTATTACTATTAGTCACCTTGGTTATCATACCATAAACCTTTCAATAAATCAATTGAGTGCAGCATGTCCAACGATTATGATCCACTCAAAATCTACAGCTCTTGACGAGATTTATATTCAGACGTATTTAGTGCAGGGAGTCAGTAAAAAAACCAATGGTTCAATTACATTAAACACCGAAAATTTCGGGTTGTTACCAGGGCAAGTGGAGAACGACGTTTTACAGATTTCGCAAGCCTTGCCAGGTGTGGAAAGTGCAGATGAAACCATATCGAACATCAACATTCGTGGCGGAACTCACGACGAAAACCTATTGCTTTGGGACGATATAAAAATGTATCAAAGCGGTCATTTTTTCGGATTGATTTCTGCTTTCAACCCAGACCTTACCAAACAGGTTTCCATTTATAAAAATGGTACTCCGCCTCGGTTTGGCGAAAGTGTTTCAGGGGTGATCGATATGCGTTCAAAAAATACGGTAACTGAAGATTTTTCAGGAGGTGTAGGCTTAAATTTAATTAATGGAAGTGCATTTGCTGATATTCCTCTTTCTGATAGAGCAAGTATTCAAATTTCAGGCAGGCATTCACTCTCTTTTTTAGAAACCCCAGTTTATAATACGTACTCTGAACGTATTTTTCAGGATACCGAAATCACAAATCTTGAAAACCCTGAAAATGAAACGGAGATTAATGCCGATGAAGATTTCAACTTCTATGATTTTAGCACGAAACTACTTTGGGATATTTCAGAAAATGATGCCATTCGTATCAATTTCTTAACCATAGACAACTCGTTAGACTTTACTGAAAGTATTGACGGTTCCAATCAATCAAAAACCAGTGAATTGCAACAACGAAGCCTTGTTGGAGGTGTTTCTTGGAACCGGAACTGGAGTGACCGTTTTGAAACAACAGCTTTGCTTTATGGTTCTTATTATCTATTAAATGCTACGAACAAAGACCTTTTTACCACCCAACAGCAATTTCAGGAAAACGAAGTGTTAGAAGATGGGGCAAAGGTTGATTCGCGTTTCACTTTTTCTGAAAAAATTAAACTAAAATCTGGGTATCAATTTTCAGAAATCGGTATCGGAAACACACAAGATGTAAATATTCCTCGCTTTAGAACCTATAATAAAGAGGTTTTGCACACACATTCTGTTTTTTCAAATGTAACTTATACACCTAACCAACAAAATACCGTTATCAATGCTGGTGTACGAGCTTCCTATTTCGACAAGTTCGATGAGTTTTTAATAGAACCCAGATTGAGCATCCACCAAAAGTTGGGCAATGGGTTTTCAGTTGAAGCAATGGGTGAATTTAAAAGTCAGACGACTACTCAACGCATCGATTTTGAAAGTGATTTTTTGGGGGTTGAAAAAAGACGGTGGGTGTTGGCCAATAATGACGACGTTCCCATTCTTGAAAGCAAACAGGCTTCTCTTGGTTTTGGATATAATAAAAACGATTGGTTGATTACGCTAGAAGGATTCTACAAAGAAGTTTCAGGAATTACTACTTCTAATCAAGGATTTCAAAACCAGTTTCAATTTGTTAGAGCAACTGGGAATTACACGGCTAACGGACTAGAGTTTGTGTTTAATAAAAAAGCACGAAGATTTAGCACTTGGGTTAGTTACTTGTTTATGCAAAACGATTATACTTTTGAAACGCTTATCCCTTCGGAATTTCCAAACAATATTGATATTCGGCATTCGGCAACCGTTGCTGGTTCTTATTCTTTAAACAAGTTTAAACTGGCTCTGGGCATCAATTGGCATAGTGGAAAACCATATACCATCCCTGTTCTTGGTGAGGAAATTATTGAAGTGAGTGGTCAAGATACGATACAATATGATACCCCCAACAATGAGCGCCTTCCCGACTATTTTAGAGCTGACTTTTCAGCTGAATACCTTTGGGGAATTTCTCAACATGTAGATGCTAAAATCAATGTTGCTGTGCTCAACCTTTTAAACAAGGAAAATACATTGAACATTCGGTATGCTCTAGATACTGATGAAAATGGTGAAAGCCGCGTTAATCAAGTGGAAGAAATATCGTTAGGGCTTACACCTAATATTTCATTACAAGTATTGTTTTAAAAGGACAACTTACATCCGTTCTGGCACTTCTATTCCCAATAATGAAAAAGCGGTCTTAATTACTTTCGCAACCGCATCGGCTAAGTGAACTCTTAACCGTTTTTCTTCTTTGGTGTCAGCCCCCAAAATAGAAACGTTTTGATAGAAGGAGTTAAACTCTTTTACCAAATCATATGTATAATTAGCAATCAATGCCGGACTGAAGTTTTCTGCGGCCATTTGCACAGTTTCAGGAAACAGTTGTAGTTGTTTCAACAATTCTTTTTCTTTTTCGTGCAAAGTAATGTCCGTCAGATTTAGCTCAGTCGAAACCTCATCCGCTTTTCGTAAAATTGATTGAATCCGCGCGTAGGTGTACTGAATAAAAGGTCCCGTATTTCCTTGAAAATCGACACTTTCTTCTGGGTTAAATAAAATTCTTTTTTTAGGATCTACTTTTAATATGTAGTATTTCAACGCACCGAGACCGATGGTTTTATACAATTCTTTTTTCTCTGCATCTGTAAAGTCATCAATCTTTCCTAATTCTTCTGAAATTTTACCGGCGGTATTGGCCATTTCAAAAATAAGATCATCTGCATCTACAACCGTACCTTCTCTACTTTTCATTTTCCCTGAAGGAAGGTCTACCATTCCGTAGCTTAAATGATAGAGGTTTTCAGCCCAACTATAGCCTAATTTTTTTAAGATTAAAAACAATACTTTAAAGTGATAGTCTTGTTCGTTACCTACGGTATAGATCATTCCGCTGGCATCTGGATGGTCTTTTATACGTTGAATAGCGGTACCGATGTCTTGCGTCATATACACCGCTGTTCCATCAGCACGTAACACTAGTTTTTCGTCTAATCCTTCATCGGTTAAATCACACCAAACTGATCCATCTTCTTTTTTAAAGAAAACCCCTTTTTCTAAGCCTTCTTCAATATTATCTTTTCCTAATAAATAGGTGTTACTTTCATAATAATAGCTATCAAAATCAACGCCCAAAGCATCATAGGTCTTTTCAAACCCTTTGTATACCCAGCCGTTCATTTTTTTCCAAAGGGCTACCACCTCATCATCACCTTGTTCCCACTTTTGAAGCATTTGCTGCGCTTCTTTTAAAATAGGGGCTTCGGCTTTTGCTTCTTCTTCGGTTTTTCCCTCTGCCTGTAATTGAGCTATTTCTTTTTTATATTCTTTATCAAACCGAACATAATAATTCCCTACCAGCTTATCCCCTTTTAACCCTGTAGATTCAGGGGTTTCACCATCACCATATCGTTCCCAAGCTAACATACTTTTGCAAATATGAATGCCTCGGTCGTTTATAATTTGGGTTTTATAGGTTTTCTTTCCGCTGGCTTGTAAAATTTCAGCTACGGAATAACCTAATAAAATATTTCGGATGTGTCCTAAATGTAATGGCTTATTGGTGTTTGGCGAGGAATATTCAACCAAGACTGCATCGTCTCCTTGTGGTTCTTTTCCGAAGGAAGAAAAATCAGATACATCGTTGAAAAATTTTAAATAGTAGGCATCGCTCAAAACAATATTTAAAAACCCTTTTACCACATTGAATTTTGAAACTTCCGTTACATTTTCAACCAAATAATTTCCTATTGCTTCTCCAATTTGCACCGGATTTCCTTTTACCACCCGAAGCATTGGAAATACCACTACAGTGATATCGCCTTCAAAATCTTTACGTGTGGCTTGAAATTCCACAGTTTCAAGATTAGCGTCGAAAATTGATGTCACTGCTTTCTTAATTTCAGCAGATAAAACTTCTTGAAGTTGCATAGGTCTAATTTTAGGTGCAAAGATAGTTTTTTAATGAGAAATTAAAGCTGAAGTTAAAGTTGAAATCGAAGTTTTAAATTGTGTATCTTTAAAAGAAAAAAGTGCTCCTCAACGTCTCATACAATAATAAACAAGTAACGAAAAAGATTGAAGCTGAAGTTGGTAAACCTTTTACTTTTAAGGAACGACTGCAACTTGGTGGTATTGGCTCCTCAAAACTTATTATTACTGAAACGAGTGTTCAAATTCATAATTTGTTAATCTTGGATAACAATCGAAATCAATGCAACATTGAAATGCGGCCCAATGGAATTCTCGTAGGGTTTCGGTCGTTATTAGAATCGTACATTTTAGTAATTCCTTATTACAAACTTTCTTTATACAAAGGTAAGGCTGAAGAGTATTCCATTTATCGAGATGACTATTTTGTAAAAGTAGAAGCTAAAGACAAAGCCACACATAAGTTTATGAACAAAGTATTAGCTGCTAAAGCGAAAGCCTCGCCTACCCGTTTAGAAGATTTATAACTTCACATTTTACAACCTTTATTTAAACATTTGGTAAACTCTATGAAGGTAAATCGTCTGTCCTTTGCAAAAAAAACGATGGACTTATTTTTATATGTATTTGCCGCTTTATTTTCGGTGATAAATCCGCTGGGGACAGTCCCTGTATTTGTAGGATTAACAAGTGATGAAACTTCAATAGAACGCAATAAAACCTCTTTACTAACTGCTATAAATACGACTGTAATTTTAATTATTTGCTTTTTTGCAGGAACGTATATTCTAGATTTTTTCAGCATTAGTTTAAATGCCTTACGAATTGCCGGCGGAATGATTATCGTATCGTCCGGTTTTGCTTTATTAACCGGAACTTTTTCTAAGCACAAAGGGATGAAGAACAAAAGGGTTAAGAAAGACCTAAGTAACAGAGAAAAAATATCATTAACTCCACTGGCCATTCCTATGCTCGCTGGACCGGGTGCTATTTCAATTTTAATTACCTATAACCAAGAATACAGTAAAACCAGTGAAATATTACTTATTCTTTTAGCCGTTCTAGCTGTAGGATTCGCAACTTTTTTAATGCTTAGGTTCGCACCTTATTTAACTAAGCTATTGGGCGCCTCGGGGATTAATGCAATATCGAGAATAGTTGGATTTATCGTTATTTCAATAGGAATAGAATATATAAGCAGTGCAGTAATACTAATTATACAAAATTTAGAATTGTAATACCTTACCTTCTATTTTTAACAAACACGCCAGCTAACAAAGCCAAAACACCTAATGCTATCATTGCAAGGGTTTGGTTGTTTAAACCTTCTTTTGCTGAGACTTCTAACGGACCAATATCTACAACTTCCTGTGGGACAAACGCATTGTATAAGCCAAAAACAATTAATAAAATGCCTACTACAATTAGAATCAGTTTTAAAACTTTCATATAATTTGGTTTACTGCTATAAAGATAGCATTAAAATTAAGCAATTAACGAACCTTTATATTCTTGTCTAACAAAAAACAACTATCTTTAAACAAAAAGAAAAGATTGAAAATACTACTTACCGGTGCTAACGGCTATATAGGTTTACGTTTGCTTCCTTCTTTATTAGAAAAAGGGCACGAAGTCATTTGTTGTGTACGTGATAAAAATAGAATTCCTCTAGATCCTGAAACCCGCAAACGGGTTAGTTTTTATGAAGTTGACTTTTTAAAGGACGTCGATACTGCTGACTTTCCGAAAGATATTGATGCTGCATATTATCTCATACATTCTATGAGTGCTTCCACAAACGATTTTGATGAATTGGAAGCCAAAGCCGCTAAAAATTTCAACAAGTATCTTGCTGAAACTTCTATTAAACACGTTGTCTATTTAAGCGGAATTGTAAATGAAGACACCTTATCTAAACACCTATCTTCCCGAAAAAAGGTAGAAGAAATACTTTATGAAGGCAATTACAATTTAACGGTTTTACGAGCTGGAATTGTAGTAGGCAGTGGAAGTTCTTCGTTTGAAATTATCCGTGATCTTTGTGAAAAGCTACCCATCATGGTTGCCCCAAAATGGTTAAAAACTCGAATACAACCTATTGCCATTCGAGATGTGATTTCCTTTTTATCTGAAGTACTTTTAAAGGAAGCCTGTTACAATCAATCATTCGATATTGGTGGCCCCGATGTTTTAACATACAAGCAGATGCTTTTAAAATATGCAAAGGTTAGAAAGTTGAAGTTATGGATTATTTCGGTCCCAGTTATGTCACCACGGTTATCTTCTTATTGGCTGTATTTTGTTACTTCTACCACATACAAATTAGCAGTTAATTTAGTGGATAGTATGCGTCATGAAGTTGTAGCTCGCGATAATAAATTGCAAGAAATATTGAATATACAACCTATTACGTATGAAGAAGCTATTAAGAATGCATTCATAAAAATTGAACAAAACCTCGTAATATCAAGTTGGAAAGACTCTTTAGTTGCTGGAAGGCTTTCCAATTTAAAAGGGTACATTCAAGTTCCCACATTTGGTTGTTTAAAAGATGAACAATCAATTGAAGTTAAAAATCCTGAGGCTGTTTTAGAGAACATCTGGTCTATTGGCGGCACTCGCGGTTGGTATTACGGAAACTGGCTTTGGAAAGTACGCGGTTTTATAGATCAGCTATTTGGTGGAATAGGATTACGAAGAGGTCGCACCCACCCTAATAAAATTTACGCTGGTGATTCATTAGACTTTTGGCGTGTTTTATATGCAGATAAAGAAGAAAAAAGACTTTTACTTTTTGCTGAAATGAAAGTCCCTGGGGAAGCGTGGCTAGATTTCTGTATTGACGAGAACAATGTATTACACCAAACCGCCACCTTTAGGCCAAAAGGACTTTGGGGACGGTTATACTGGTATACGATGTTGCCTTTTCATTATTTTATTTTTAGCGGAATGATAAACAATATTGCCAAGACAGAATAAATAGCATTTTAAAAAATGATTTGTACTATTGTATAAGCACAATCTGTTTTGAAAATTTTCAGCATATTTAAAAAGAATAAACTTCTCAGTATTTCATTGGGGTTATTGCTACTATTTTCCCTATTTCTATATATAAAAACTATTGAAACATACGCCCTCATTGAAAGTTTATCCATTTGGGTACGTAATCATTTTGGCTCTTTCTATTTATATCTAGGTCTAGGCTGTGTGCTTTTATTAATAGCAATCGTCATTTCCCCTTGGGGAACTTATAAGTTAGGTCACATAAATAAAAAACCAGCTTTTAAACGTCTGCCATGGATTGCTATGTTGTATAGTGCTGGAATGGGTTCAGGAATTTTATTGCGGGCAGTGCAAGAACCGGTATTTATGCAGCAAAACCCACCCCTTTCCACAGGTGTTTCTTCGGAAGTGATTGCGCTAGAATTTACCTTTTATCAATGGGGATTTACAGCTTGGGCTTTTTACGCCGTATTTGCATTGGCTATTGGATATGCCGTGTTTCATAAAAATAAAACTGTAGCGACGAGTAGTACTTTTTCTTCCTTATTTCAGAAAAAAGGGAAGGGGTTTCTTGCAAGTATCGATATACTCACCATTTTAACAACTATTTTTGGGTTGGTAGCTGCATTGGGATTAGGTGCTTCCCAAATTAAAGGCGGTTTAGATCACTTATTTGAAGCTGATTTCAGTTATCAACTGATTATAGCATTGGTCATTGGCATTGGTATTTTAGCATTGGTTTCTGCATTAAGTGGTGTTGAAAAAGGCATTAAACGTATCTCTACAATAAACATTTATATAACTGTTGCCTTGCTGCTATTTGTTTTTTCACAGAGTGATATGGTCTTAATTGTAAAGCAACTAGCAACTGGAATATATCGATATGTAATTGACTTTATACCTATGAGCCTGGCGATTGGGAAATTCGATCCAGGAATTGAATTTTTAACCGACTGGACGTACTATTATTGGGCTTTTTGGTTGGCATGGGCTCCGTTTACTGGAATTTTCATCGCACGAATTTCAAAAGGAAGAACGTTACGCGAAACTATTATAGGTGTATTACTCATCCCCTCATTAGGAACCTTTTTCTGGTTTACTACTTTTGGACAATCTGCTTTTGATATGATTTCGGGATGGGGAAGTTATTCCGGGGAATTTGACAATGTTTTTACCTCTATTTTTGTCTTTTTTGAAACTTATCCGCTTACTGCGTTTATCAACTCAGTTGTTATCTTGTTACTAGTTAGTTTTTTAGTGACTTCTGTTGATTCGGCTATTTATGTATTAAGCATGTTTACCGATGAAGGCAGTCAAAACCCAAGTAAAAAACAACGGCTACTTTGGGGCGTAATTTTAATCATTTTTTCAGTAGGAATAGTGCTTTTAGGTCACGCAAAAGAAGATAGCGATGTGTTAATTGCTATGCAAAAATTATTGATTATCACTTCCTTACCGCTAAGCTTGCTTATGGTGGTAATGATTGGTTTGTGGCTTCGGGATTTAGCCAGTCACAAAAAAGAGTAGTTATTTATTCCTTCGGAAGAAAAATTTCAGCCATCATACAACGGGCACTTCCACCACCGCATGTTTCAATCGTAGTCAAATCAGTACTTAAAATTTCGCAGTGCTTTTCAATTGCTGAAACTTGATCTTCAGTAAGGCTTTTATGAGCTGCTGCACTCATCACTAAATACTTTTTATCGTTTGTCCCTCGTACCTGAAGCATATTTCCTGCAAAGTTGTGCATTTGGGCTTCGGTAATGGCGATGATTTCTTTCCCATCATCTTTTAAATGTTGAACTACATTCTTCTTTTCCTTAGCATCATCAATCGTCTCTAAGCAAATAACACTGAAGTTTTCAGCTAAACACATCATTACATTGGTATGATAAATCGCAGCACGTTTTCCATCAACTGTTTGATTGGCAGTGAAAATTACAGGAGTGAATTCAAAGTCTTCGCAAAACTCGATTAATAATTGCTCATCGGCTCTAGGAGATAACGCACAATATGCTTTTTGATTAACACGATCTAAAATTAAACTTCCGGTCGATTCTAAATAAAAACCTTCGTTTTCAGCATCGGTATAATCTACTACGTTTTTAATTTTGAATCCTTCCTTTTCTATACGTTCAATTACATCTTCACGACGTTCTTTACGTCTATTTTTTGCAAATAAAGGGTACAAAGCGATATCGCCATTTTCGTGAAAGGTTACCCAGTTATTCGGAAAAATAGAGTCTGGGGTGTCCAGTTCTAACTTATCATCTTCAACAATAACGTTTACACCAACATTACGCAACTTTTCAACAAAAGCATCAAATTCTTGTTGAGCTTTTTCGTTTACTTTAGCATTTTCAAGATCAATTTCTTCTTGAAAATAGTTATTTACCGCCGTTTGCTCATTCATTCGAAAGGCAACTGGGCGAATCATCAATATAGTATCGGTTATTTGCTGCATAACGTATTGTTTTAGGCTGCAAAATTAAGGTTTTTTAGACGGAAATTTTTACTTGATTAAAGTATTTTATAGAAAAGAAGTTACCTTAAAAATTTGCAGACACACCAATTCCGTATCCGGGACCTTGAAATATATTCCTTCCACCCAAAACATATGAAACACTAACATACGCACCGAAAGTATCTGTAAACGAACGATACCCTGTTCCGCCAATTTTATGGTAATCTACTCCAAAACGACGAAAGTTTTGCGGTGGTGGAGTTTCTAGGTAATCAATTCCACCAAAAGAATGTTGGTAATCGTAATACACATCGTAATACCACTTATCCAAGGCTTGTCCAGCTTTAAAAGTTATTGGTAAGCTATTGGGAACTTCTTCTAATTTAAATGAAAAACCACTTTGTAGGGTCGCGAACCATCCTTCATTTGTTTGATAATGCGCCATGGCCCTTGTTTCGATTATAGTGGCTTGTTGACCAATATCATTCAACCCGCCAACATTATAATCTGAAACATGTGTAGAGAATCCAGCTGCAATACTAAGTTCTAGTTTTGATGTTGTGAATTCTGTTTTATATCCGCGATATTTCAGAAAAAAAGCGATGTCTTGAATGTCTTTATTGGCATCTACTTCAATGTAAGGTAGCGAAGCATTTACATCCAAGTTTTCTGTAATTCCGTAGGCTGCAAAGAGATTTACATAATAGAGTTTTCGAGAAATATCGGTCTCGTCAGTGCCCGCTAAATAATCTTTATTATCCTCAAAACCGGCTCCTAAAGTTAGGGTTGTATTTCCTATTCCTCGGTAAAATCCGTCGATTTTTCCTTGTGAAAAAACATCACAACATCCTAAACTGATTAAAATTACCAATAATATACCTCTCATAATACTAAATATACGCAAAGCACCACTATATGGTTTTTACTTAGATTTAGCTTTTTGGTCGGGAAAGGTGACAGCAAATTACATTACTCCCGTATTAAAGGCATCGTGCTACAACGCAACAAACCTTCTTGTTTGGCAATTTCGGCATACGGAACTTCTTCTACGGTAAAACCTTGATCGCGTAACCACGTGTTAAGACGTGTGAATTTTTTTTCTGAAATAACAACTTCCGGAGAAATAGAAAACACGTTGCTATTCATATTGTACATTTCGTCTTTGGTAATATGAAAGCAATTCTCTTTTCCGAAGAAATCTACCAGCCACTGATACTCTTCTTCTTCTAAAAATCCTTCTCTATGAATGATAGCTTTTCCATTTCCCAAAGGTTGAAAACAGCAATCTAAATGCAGTGCATTGTCTTTAGCCTCGGTATTAGATTTCCGAAGGTTAAACGATTTCACTTTTTTATTGGGGAACAACTCTTGAAGATGTTTTACCGCTTTCATATTAGTGCGAGCCGTGATATATTTTGGGTAATCTTCTCCACGGTAGGTACCCACAAAAATATAATCTTTCCAGGGCATCACATCGCCGCCTTCTACATGTGCATCTTCTGGAAACTTGATTACATTCTCTGAAGGAATTTGATCAATCACATGCTTTATGGCATCGATTTCTTGATCACGATCTGGGAGTATATTGGCTTTAATAAACTTATCTTCAATAACAAAAGCTATGTCACGCGTAAAAATCTGATTATAATCTTCAATTTCTTCGGGGCGATAAACCTTTACGTCATATTTTTCAAATACTTTGGCAACAGCTTCTATCTCATGTATCATATCACTTTCTTTAGGATACGTACCTGCTTGAATATGTTCTTTCGATTTTGGATCGTAGGCCTCGTCTAATGTAGGTGCTGGACCATTACTGTTTGCTGAGCCTAATACAACCGCCCGAAGGCGAGATACTTCGTCTTTAATGTTTAAATTGATCATATTACAAATATAAAAAAGCATCCCCAATTTATGAGGATGCTTTGTTTATTTTAAGAAGTGATTCTTATCTTTTTTCTACTGGTTTGAAATCACGATGTGTTTCACCAATGTATATTTGTCTTGGACGACCAATTGGTTCTTTACGTAAACGCATTTCTCTCCATTGTGCAATCCAACCTGGTAAACGACCTAATGCAAACATAGCTGTAAACATTTCAGTAGGTATACCTAGAGCTCTATAAATAATACCTGAATAGAAGTCTACGTTCGGGTATAATTTTCTGTCAACAAAATATGAATCTTCTAAAGCTTCTTTTTCCAATCCTTTTGCAATTTCCAATATTGGATCTTCTACTCCAAGATCTGCCAATACTTCATCTGCAGATTTCTTAATTATTTTTGCTCTCGGGTCAAAGTTTTTATATACACGGTGACCAAAGCCCATTAAACGGAATGGATCATTTTTATCTTTCGCTTTCTGC
>NZ_CAXBCK010000047.1:0-29065 GCF_963974425.1 uncultured Marixanthomonas sp. | reverse complement strand
GCTCTACCACCTCCAAATTGTTTTTCTCCAATATGGATTAATCCGTTTAAAAAAGTTCCGTTGGTCAACACAACCGATTTTGATTTTACTTCTAAACCCAACGAAGTTTTTACTCCAACAACTTTACCGTCTTCTACTAAAATACCTGAAACCATTTCTTGATAGAAATCTAAGTTTGGAGTTTGTTCGAGCATCAAACGCCAAGTTTCTGAAAACATCATTCGGTCACTTTGAACTCTTGGACTCCACATCGCTGGCCCTTTGGATTTATTCAACATCTTAAATTGGATCGCAGATTTATCTGACACAATTCCGCTATAGCCACCAAGCGCATCTATCTCCCGAACAATTTGACCTTTTGCAATTCCACCCATAGCTGGGTTGCAAGACATCTGGGCAATGTTTTGCAAATTCATGGTAATCAACAATGTTTTTGACCCCAAATTAGCGGCAGCGGCGGCAGCTTCAGAACCTGCGTGACCCGCACCAACTACTATAACATCATATTCCTTTTCAAACATAAATTATCTTTTATTTTCCATTGTTCCACGTGGAACACTTCGACTGCGTTTATCCTGAACCCTTCGATAAAATCAGAACAAGCTTTTATCTAAGGGCTCAGTGTACCACATTAAAATCAGTGTTCTTTTTTAAATGGGCGCAAAGATAGCTAAATTGCTTATAATCAGCAACTTAATTATATAATTATTTGTAAATCAACGTTCTACAGAAAAGAGCGCTTTTCTAAGGCTTCATTTTCCTTAGTACGCATAAGCGAAGCTTCATCATCGGTTTTGTCTTTATAGCCACAATAGTGTAGGATTCCGTGGATAATGACCCGGTGTAATTCATCTTGAAACGAAACCGAATATGTTTTTGCATTTTCCTTTACACGTTCTACAGAAATATAAATTTCTCCGTGAATTTGTTTTCCTAACGAATTGTCGAAACTGATAATATCAGTCAAAGTATCGTGATCTAAAAACTGAACATTTAACTTATGTAAATAAGCGTCATCACAAAAAACGTAAACAATCTCACCTTCTTTATAATTTTCAGTAGAAATTATTAATGAAATCCAGTCTGAAATTTCCTGATTATGTTCTAACTCAAAATTCGTTTCAGAATAAAATTCAATCATTCGTTTGCTTAAAATAAGTTTGTACTTTTTCTTTAAATTGTGGTTGCAAAGGTAGTGCTTCCCTGTTTAAAATTTCAGTTGTGTTAAAGTACTTTTTAATTGCTTCAGGTGATAAGCGTAGGTTGTTGGAAAATTGCTTTCTATTGGTTTCAGATTCTCTTCTATTTTCTTCTCCTTGTTCAAAAGAAGCTTTATCCAATTTTAATAATTGATGCTGTAAATTGAGCATTCGCTGAAGCGTTTGTTGATTAAATCCTTTTTCTAGCAACTGTTGTTCTACACCCTCCATTTCGCGAAGCAATTCGCCTGCTTTTCCTTTTAGTCCTTCTTTGTTTAATCGGTCTTCCAATTGTTGCCTAAGCATTTGCTGTTGCTTGTAGATTTCATACAATTTTTCACTGGATTGTTCGCTATTTCCATTTCCAGACTTTCCGTCTTGTTGGCCTTGACTTCCACCTTCACCTCCTTCGCCTCCTTCACCACTTCCTTCTCCTTGGCCTTCACCTTCTCCTTTACCTTCTCCCTCTCCTTGACCCTCTTTTTTTCCTTTATCACCACCTTGTTGACCTTCCATTCCTTCTTTCATTTGTTCGGAAAGGCTTTCTTGTTTTTTAATGATATCTGGAAGTTGAAAGCCTTTTCCGTCGCCTTGGCCGTTGCCTTGGCCTTGTCCCTGTCCCTGACCTTGACCAGAAGCATTCATCTGCATTTGATTTTGCATATTGTTCAATAATTCACTCAACATGATAGCAAGTTCATTGGCTCCAGTTACCGTGTATTGTTGGCTTGAAACACCTTGTCGCATTTGGTTTTGTGCTAAACGATCAAGAGATTTATCAATATTGTATTGAATTTCGGTAAGCGTACTATTTATTTTACCGCTAATCATAGGCTGGCGTAACGAAAGGGCAAAAATACTATCATCCACATGTTCAAAATTAAGTTTAAGGTCGTTTTGAATATTTAATTTTTTTCCGAAGACAGGACTACCATAATCGATGGTTTTAAACTCTTCCATTAAATCTTCTTGCCCAAAGGAAAACACGATTAAATTATCTAAGATTTGCCGAAGCATTTTTACATCTTCTTCAATGGTTTCCATTTGTCCAGCTTGCATTTGCATCTGCATTTGCTTGCCCATTTCTTTCATCTTTTCACCCGCTTTTTGCTGACTTTTTTGAGCATCTTGCTTTTGTTGTTGTTCTAATTTTTCAGAAGCATTTTGTTGTTCTTTATCAACTACTTTCTCCCCTATTTCATCTTTAGGAAGGTCCATCGGTTCTTTTAAATCTTCATTATCTTTTTCTAATTGCTTTTTCTCTTCTTTATACTCCTCAAACTTTTTGTTAAGCTCTTCTTGAGCTTCTTTGGTGTTTTCTTCTTCTGGGGCTTTTGAAAGGTTCTCTTGCTCTTCACCCAATTTATAAAGATCTTCAGCTAGCTTTTCGGCTTTTTTGGTGACATAGTAACGCTTTGTTAACTCTACCAATTGCTCCAAATTCTTTTCTTGATTTTTATTTTGCTTGGCAAGTTTTTCTAATTTTTCAGTTAAATCTTCTTTCTGAATTTTATTCTGCAGCTTTTCCAATTCATCCAACAGCTTTTCATTCTCTTTTAGGCGTTCTTCATTTTCTCGTAAACGGTCTTCCAATTGTTCTTTAAAAGGATCATCTTTCTCTTGGGGTTGGAAATTTTCAAGATTCTCCTTCATTTCTTTTGAAAAATTCTTCATCATCTGCTCTTGTTGTTTTTGCCGTTTGATGAAATTTTCCAGTTTCTTTTTATCGTTCCAATTCAGTTCTTTCTTTTCTTTTTGGGTTTTAGACAACTCTTCCAAGCTTTTATCCTGCTCTTTCATTTTTTCCAATGTCTTGTCCAAGTCCTTAATATTGGCATCTTGTTGTTTCAATTGTTCGTTCTGTAGTTCACCATCGGTTAATTTTCTGAAGGAATACACACCAGATTTACTAGATTTGAAATTATGAATAGCATCGTTGTCAAATACTTCAAAATAATAGTCATACGCTACACCTTCCTCTAATGGCAATTGCCCCGGAAATGTATATACAAACTGGTCAAAATTGCTCTTGTTAAGTGAAAGCGGTTCCTTTTTGGCCTTTTCTTCTTCTCCGGTTGGGTAATAGACCAAACGCAGTTTTGTCAATCCGTAATCATCACTTACACGGCCTAAAAAATAAACCAATTGAGTGTCGGTACTGTCTTGTTTGGACTGAACATCAATTTCAGGGAATTCGTCTTTAATTACACCTAATGTGAAAGATAGATTTTCGTAGTTTTTCAGGTTTTCGTTGGAAGTCGTTATCGCGTAATCCAACTTAGAGTATATGTTTTTCTGAAAGTTGAATTGTTGTTTTTCTTCAGCAAAACCATAGATGGTATCGGCCGTTTTTAAATTGACTTGTTGAGTGTTTTTAGTTGCCACTTGCCAAGTAACTTGTGTGCCTTCAGGAATGGTCGCATTGCCCGTGCTTTTTAAGGTTTCATCTTGCTTTCCGGTATAGGAAGGATAATTTAAAATCATTTCAAAACCAAGTAATGACGGAGTTTTAACGACATCAAGTGTATAACTTCTAGATTGAACTTTATTGGCTTTTAGGTTGAAATCAATCGGCTCCAAGGATTGTGAAAAAGTATATTCAAACAAACCGGGTGCTGTTTGTTGTAGGTAATAGGTTTCGTTATTAAATTCAATACTTGCGTTCTGCGGTATGACGGTTCCTTGCGTTCTTATTTTTAGCGTATAATTTTTACTTTCTATTGCTAAAAGGTTATCATTTAACACCACAAAATTAAACGGTGCCGGCGGTTCATAAGCCGTATCGTAATTTACAACCCGCTGGTAGCTGCTGGAAAAAAGATCTTTTTCACCCAATAAACTAATCACTATAAATATGAGCACTGGAATGGCTGCATATTTCAAATATTTGGCGTTCTTTTTGAAATCAACTGCCGTTTGAAACGGGATAGGTTGTAATTCGGAAGCTTTTTGATCAATACTCGCTGCTAATAACTCACTTTCGTGTTGGTTTCTGTTCAACTGAATTACATTTAACAACTTATCGCTCACATTTGGGAAGTGATTTCCAATAATTGCAGAAGCTTCTTCGTATGAAATTCCATTCTGAAATTTTAGTAATTTGGCTAACGGAAACGCAATAAAACGAATAAAAAGTGTGATTTCAACAGCTATAAAAACCCAAAACAAAATAGTTCTGCCTAATGGGCTAAGCCATAAAAAATATTCAACAAGTAGCGTAAGTAATAAGTAAAGCAAGCCAATAGCAAAGAACAAAATAGCGCCTTTTATCAATTCATTGGTGTAGAATTTTTTAATGAATTGTTCCAGCTTTTGCTGAATGATATTGAAGGTGCTCATAGTACTTACAATCGTTTTATATAGAACTCCTAAAAATACAATTTTATTTCAAGACTTCTGTGAGCTAGTTTACTATCAAAAATTGCTCCAATATTAAAGTAAAATCAAGTGTTTTGTCACTTAAAGAGGTTATTCTACAATCATTTTAAAAGTTGACTTCGAATTAGCTGTCTGCACCTTTACAAAATATACTCCTGCCGAAATATTTTCTTGAACAAAAACTTCCTTCATATTCGAAAACTGTAATTCACTTATTCGTTTACCTGAGACATCTGTGATATGTACTGAAATCGACTCAAAATTTTCAGAAAACTTGATAAAAAAGTCACCATTATTGGGATTGGGGTAAAAAATTAATTCATTTTTATCCATTGGTTCTGAAACAGTTAAATCAGGATTATATTTAAAGGCATGAATTTGTCCTACGCTTGTGTTTCCATCGTCAGGATCCCCAACCACCAATATATTGCCAGTATCATTCATATCAATACTAAATGCGAAAAAAGATGATTGTTGATTGGGAGGAAAAACTGAGTTTCCATAATTTGTCCATTCATTGTTTTCAAATTTACTTATCACTACTTGGGAACCAAACTTACTCGATATATCACTCATAGCAACTATATTTCCTTCTGCGTTTAAAGAAATTGAACCACCAAAGAAGTTAGTATCTTCTCTACCTTCAAAAGACAATCCTTTTAATGTCCAGTTCTCATCAATAAACTCATGTACATTAACTTGTCCTACCCAATTATTTTGATTATCGAGATGCCTCCAAGTACCAATTGCAATAACATCACCAACTTCATTTAAATCAATGCCGTTATTTCCTGGGGAATAAGCTGTTCCTATATAATCATCTTGTTGTTTGCCTAAAATAGAGCTACCCAAAAGCTGCCATTCCCCATTTTGAAATTCAAATATCTTTACTTGCCCTGCATTGATTATTATTTCATCATTATCTGGTGCTGCAACAGCTATTCTATTTCCTTCTCCGTTAATTGCTACTGAGGACCCAAACCTATCTTCTATAACATCACCTATGAGATTATCGCCTTTTTGTATCCATTCGTTATTAATAAACTCATAAGCCTTAACATATCCTTCTGAAGGTTCAGGAGCTCCACATACAATAACATTCCCATTCCCATTCATGTCAACTGTTTGTCCAAATTCATCATCTACAAACTCACTTGTAATATCTTCGCCTATTTGCACCCAAGTATTATTCTCTAATTCAAAAACCATGACCTTTCCTTCACCATTAAGAACGTAAGTACCAGCAACAAACCTATTACCTTCATTATTCATAGCTACCATACCTCTTAAGTTTACTCCATTTAATAGCGTTACATCGTCTCCAATTTGTACCCAATCTTCATTCACAAAATGATAAACTTTGGCAATAAGTTGATTAGATGGGCTTGAACCGTATCTTAAAAACACCATCCTATCACCAATACCACTAACTGCAGTAGTATAACCTATTTGATTTTGATTTGAATCGCCAAAAATTGTTTGTCCTAGAAGTTGCCATTGAGCATAAGTAAAGTTTGAAATAAGCAAAATTGTTAATAGTACTATTTTTTTCATTGGTATTGATTTTTAAGTGCAAAAGATACAAATTCCCACAAAACTTTCTCTTACAGATTCATTACCTTTGCCAACCTAATAAAATTTACAATCCATGGCTCAAAAAACTCGTGTACGTTTTGCTCCAAGTCCTACAGGACCGTTACATATTGGTGGTGTTCGCACTGCTTTATTCAATTATTTGTTTGCTAAAAAACACGATGGTGATTTTGTGTTGCGTATAGAAGATACCGACCAAACTCGTTACGTTGAAGGTGCTGAAAAATATATAATTGAAGCCTTAGATTGGTTAAATATTCCTTTTGATGAAGGTCCTCAAAAAGATGGAGGTTTCGGTCCGTATCGTCAAAGTGAACGCAAGCATTTGTACAGAGAATATGCCGATAAGTTGCTCGCTTCAGAGAATGCTTATTATGCTTTTGATACCCCTGAAGAGTTAAATAAACACCGTAAAAACCACGAAACCGAAGGAAAAACCTTTATCTATAATTGGCACAACCGATTAAAACTGAAAAACTCTTTATCGCTTTCAAAAGAAGAAGTTCAGCAAAAACTAGATGCCGGCGAAGATTATGTAATTCGGTTTAAATCACCGGAAAACGAGTCGCTTCATTTAAAAGACATAATTCGTGGCGGCATGCAGATTGACACCAATATTCTAGACGATAAAGTATTGTTTAAAAGTGATGGGATGCCTACGTATCATTTGGCAAATATTGTAGATGATCATTTAATGGAAATCACACACGTAATTCGTGGTGAAGAGTGGTTACCTTCCTTGGCACTTCACGTTTTGTTATATAGAGCATTTGGTTGGGAAGCGCCTAAATTCGCACATTTACCGCTTATTATGAAACCAGTTGGTAAAGGTAAATTAAGCAAACGTGATGGAGATAAGATGGGCTTCCCGGTATTTCCTTTAGAGTGGAAAACTGCTGAAGGCGACACGTTTTCTGGTTATAGAGAAGACGGATATCGGGCTGAAGCCGTTATCAATATGTTAGCTTTTTTAGGTTGGAACCCGGGAACAGAACAAGAGCTTTTTAGCTTGGAAGAATTGGTTCAAGCGTTCGATTTAGACCGTGTAAACAAAGCTGGTGCGAAGTTCGATCCTGAAAAAACAAAATGGTTTCAACACCATTATTTACAAGAAGTTGATAACGGTATTTTAGCCGGACAATTTAAAGAGTTATTGAATAATAAAGGAATTGAAACCTCTCTTCCAATTGAAACAATCACTGCTTTACTAAAAGAGCGCGCTACGTTTGTAGAAGATATTTGGGATCAAGGAAGCTTTTTCTTTGTCACTCCAGAAACGTACGATGAAAAAGCAGCTAAAAAAGCCTTTAAAGAAGGTACATCAGAACTGCTTCAAAACGTTATTTCACTTATGAAGGAAGTGGAAGATTTTTCCGCTGCCAATGTATCTGATAAAGTAAAAGGTTGGATTACTGATAATGAAATAGGCTTCGGAAAAGTGATGATGCCATTACGCTTATCGTTAGTTGGTGAAATGAAAGGTCCCGATGTGTTTGTAATCGCTTCACTTCTTGGAAAAGAAGAAAGTATTAAACGCATTGAAAAGGCGATTTATAGTATGTAAGTAAAGATTTTAGAGAGCACACCCCTCCTCTCATCGAGATGACTTAAAAATAAAGTACAGCTGAGAGGATAATAGTAGAGCTATTTCCCTTAACATCTTCTATTTCAGATATATCCTTATCATTCAAATTGTTAAGCATATTAGTAAGGCCATATTGGTAGTGAGCACCTAATCTAAAACTTTTTAACCCAGCAGTAAGGCCACCCATAAGCCTAAAATTAAATGTTGAAATTTCTTGTATATCTTGTGCTCTAACAGTGGTATAGCCGTCTAGAATATAGTCTTCATAGGCATTGTCATCGATTTCCATTTTTCCATTGACATTTAAAATTGGTCCAAATTCAAGGCTTAAATGATGTTCAACAATATTATAACTCGCAAGAAAATTTATTTGAGCTGCCAAAATGGAATACTTAATATATTGAGAGTCGGTTAAATTACTTCCTAAAACTTCAATATTGGATTGTGTAAAATTTATTCCGTAGATAAGGTCAAAGCTATTTCTAAAAGAACCTCTAGTAGTAAAACCTGCTGAAAAACCTTGTCCCTGCTTCGTTGTAAGGTCTGAAGTGTTTATATCAAACAACGTTAGACCCCCATTGATTCCTAAACGGTTATATTCATTAAAATTACGTTGAGCCGTAAGTTGTTGAAAAGAAAATACTAGTACGGTAACAATAAAGAGGTTTTTAATACTCATAGTGTGGTAAATTTATATAAGCTAAAAGTAGCTTTATTTTTGTATCTTCAACTAATTATTCAATTAAAAAAAATTAACTAATGGGTGGCTTACTTCTTTTAATACCGATTATTATTATCGGTTTTTTTATTATGCTTTCGGGCATATTCACTGTAAAACAACAAACTGCAGCAATTGTAGAACGTTTTGGAAAGTTTTTAAGTATTAGAAATTCAGGATTACATTTTAAAATTCCAGTTTTCGATAAAATTTCAGGTAGAATTAACCTAAAAATTCAACAATTAGATGTTCTAGTGGAAACTAAAACAAAAGATGATGTGTTTGTAAGGCTTAAAATTTCAGTGCAATTTCAAGTTATTAAAGAAAAAGTATACGATGCTTTTTATAGACTTGAAAATCCACATGATCAAATTACATCTTACGTTTTTGATGTAGTTCGTGCTGAAGTACCAAAGATGAAATTAGACGATGTTTTTGAACGTAAAGATGATATTGCCATTGCTGTAAAAGAAGAATTGAACGATGCGATGATTGATTATGGGTACGATATTATTAAAACATTAGTAACTGATATTGATCCCGATGTACAGGTGAAAGCGGCTATGAACCGTATTAATGCTTCAGAACGTGAAAAGGTAGCAGCAGAGTATGAAGCGGAAGCAGAACGTATTAAAATCGTTGCCAAAGCACGTGCAGAGGCTGAAAGTAAGCGTTTGCAAGGACAAGGTATTGCAGATCAACGTCGCGAAATTGCGCGCGGTCTAGAAGAAAGTGTAGATGTTTTAAATAATGTGGGGATTAATTCGCAAGAAGCTTCGGCATTAATTGTGGTTACACAACATTACGACACTTTACAATCTATTGGAGAAGAAACAAATACCAACTTGATTTTGCTACCTAACTCGCCTCAGGCCGGAAGTAATATGTTGAACGATATGATAGCTTCGTTTGTAGCCAGTAATCAAATAGGAGAAGAAATGAAAAAGCAAAATGAAGCGAAGGGAATAACTCCTAAAAAACGAAAAAAACGTACGCCACCACCAGCTGATAACATTGACGATGTAGAATTCTAAAATATAAAAAGCCGCTAAAATTTAGCGGCTTTCTTTTTTTATAAAGTGAAAAACTATTTAATAGTCTTTATCTTCTACTTCTTTCACTTTTTTGACACCTAAAATACTGTTAGCAATTTTTACCACCAACGCTTTTTGAGCAATTGATCCAACCATGTTTGCTATCATATTTAATGGAGAAAAACTATCTCTAAAGGTTTCTTTAGTAGTATTAGTGCTAAGCTTGAGTTCTTCTTTATCTATTTGAGATTTAAGTTTTAAATATTTTAAATCTCTATCAATCTCTTCAAAAGTACTGTAATGTTTCATTCTTGATGATTTTCAATAGTTTCTTTAAAATTCTCTGCTTCTTTTTTTACCTGTTTCTCAACCGTAACTTTATCTGAATCATCATCATACAATAATTTAGAAAATTTTATTAGTAAACTACGTTCTATTATTTTTCTTCCAAAAAATGCTAGAAACAATGTTACCAATCCATAAAATCCCCCCACGATTAAAAACCCTGCAAAACTACTTTCCATAACAATACCTAACCACAAGGCGACGCCAATGGAAATAAATAGAAGTACGAATAAGAAAAAACTACCAAATACCAATAAATTAACAAGAGATATGGCACCTTTCATAGATGATTTAAACAAACGGAGCTTATAATACTCCGCCGTACTAGTTCCGTACTCTTGAAGTTTATCGCTTACGGTATGTAAACTTTCTGTAAGACGGTCAAAAGCCATATTATGATGTTGCTTTTTTGGCTTTAGTTTTTGCTTTTTCTTTCTCGGTTTCCAATTGTAATTTTGCGTTTTGCTTACGAAGTGTTTCTAATTTGTCCTCCATAGCCAATAATATATCATCTGCTTTGTAACTAGCTGAAGATAATGTTGATTCAAGTTTTTCCTCGAAGTTTAAACGTGCTTTTTGAGCTTTTTCGCTAAGGCTACTTGAGGTTTCTTTAACTTGTTTATCTAATTGCTTACGAGCTTTTTTAGCTTCTTTACTAATTTGCTTTCGAGTTTTAGAACCTTTATCTGGAGCGTATAATATTCCAATTCCTGCTCCAATTGCTGCTCCTGTTAATAAAGCCAAGAGTGTTTGTCCTGTGTTAGATGCCATAGTATATGTTTATTAGTTAATGTTTATAAAAACAAAGTTACGGAAGTAGCATTATAGTTGCTGTTAACAACCGGTTAATACTCAAAAAATTACTAATAAAGTATTCTTAAAATAGGTTTTTTATTGCCAAAAACTCTTAATTTTTACTTGTTATTATATGCAAAAGGTTAAAACAAGGTGTTGTATTTAATTCATTCAATTGTTTTACATTTGCCGCCTATGCATTTTCTTAAGATAATAAAAAATGTGCTGATTTCAGTGCTGAAAATAGTACTGTTTTTTGTTTTTCCAATATTGGTAGTTTGGGTAAGCTGTTACTTTTTAATTCCTCAATTAAAATTTTATTTAAAAGAAGTTATAGGGTTTACAGTTATGACCCTGTTTTTAATTTGCATCGTACTCCTTCTACCAAAGTTTCTAAGAAAAGGCTTTAGTTTCTTTTCAATCATTTTATTATCATTTCTGGCATTCGTAAAAATTAGTTTTTATCATCATTATGGTGTAAAATTAAGCGCCTCTGCCTTGTTTGTTATTTTTGAAACCAATAATACCGAAGCATCGGAGTTTTTATATTACTACTTAGATACATATACGTTGGCTTTAGCTATGCTTATGCTTCTATTTATAGCTGTTATATCTTTCTTTTTGTTTTCAAAAAGAAGTTTTTTCAGTGTTTACCAAAAGCCTTTTCAGGTACAAATAAGACCTATAGTTTTATTTGTAGTGCCTTTAGCAGTTATTGGTCTTTCAGTTTACTTTATAAATAGAACTTTTGCTGAAGAAAACATACTTTATAAAAGCTATAATGCTTATAATGAATACAAAGCAACTAAAAAAGTGTTGAAAGGACAACTGGCTAAAAAAAGCAGTGAAAATCTCAATATTATAAGCACCTCAGAAAATCAACAAACCTACATTGTAATTATTGGTGAATCTACAACACGTAGACATCTACAGTTATATGGCTATAGCAGAGAAACAAACCCTAAATTATCTGCAATCAAAGATAATTTATTGATATTTGACAGTGTTATCAGTCCAAACGTGCATACCATACTTTCACTTGAGAAAATTTGCACGCTTTCCAACTTTAAAGAACCCAATAAAAAGAAAAACGGATCTATTGTGCAATTAGCCAACCAAGCCGGTTTTAAAACCTATTGGATTTCGAACCAAAGACCTGTAGGTATTCATGAAAGTATTCCTACTTTAATTTCTGGTGCTGCAACGGTAAAAAATTACGTAGCGACCGATAATTATTCCGAATCAATTTATGACGAAGCGTTACTACCTTACATAAACAAAGCGATAAACGACAAAGAAAAAAAGAAGGTCATTTTTGTGCATCTAATTGGTACACATAGTAGGTATGGTTATCGTTACCCTAAAAATAAAACGTATTTTAAAGATAATCCTAACACTACATTTAGTAAAACAGCAAACGCCGTCGAGACCATAAATGAATATGATAATGCTGTAAGATACAACGATTCAATCGTCAATGCTGTTATAAAAATGACGCAACGTAAAGAAGAAAATAGTTACGTGCTTTATTTTTCAGATCACGGTGATGATGTTTTTGATACTAGCCAAACGTTTTTGGGCCATAACGAGTTTCATGGCACCAAACCTATGTACGAGGTGCCTTTTATTTTTTGGGCTTCAGAAAGCTATAAAAAGAACCATTCCTTCTTCGGAAGAAGAGAAGAAATTACCACTAGAAAATATAATTTGGAAGATTTTATCCATACATTTTCCCACCTTAGTGATATCGATTTTGATAAAAAGGACTTAAGCCGAAGCATTTTCAGTAAAACATTTAAATCACGACCCAGAATAATTAAAAAAGGCGAAGATTATGATGCGCGGTAAAAAAATAAAAATCATCTTGTTTTCCATACTTGGGTTGGTTGTGTTACGGTATGCTTATAAATTCAGTCCTTATAAAATTGAATTTTTAGGACATTACGATAAAGTTTGGGCGCACCGAGTAAACTCGACCGATAAACTCAATTCCGCTACTACTTTTTTTAAAGGAATTGAACTAGATTTAGTGTACCAAAAACAAACTAATAGTTTTGATGTAAACCATCCGCCTGCAAAAAGTATCGATTTAACTTTTACCGATTATCTTTCCACTTTAAAACCCGATGAAAAACCTTATTTGTGGTTAGATATTAAAAATTTAAATGCTGAAAACGCAACATCAATTCACGAAAAACTCACTTCTATTTTTTCTTCTTTAAACTATCCTTTTGAAACGATTTTAGTTGAAACCAAACACCCCGAAGCACTCGCCATTTTTCAACAATCTGGGTTTATGACAAGTTATTACTTGCCTTACGAAATGTATAAAAAAGAATCGCAGGCTTTAAAAACAGATATTTCAACCGTGAAAGAATTTTTAGCTACCGATACTTTGGTAGGTATTTCGGCTAGTTATAAGGATTATGAAGTTTTAAAAAATCACTTTCCTAAACGTACAAAGTACCTTTGGGCCACAGGAGCTTGTACAGTATGTGATTATACTGAAATACGAGAATTGTTGAACGACACCACAGTAAAAGTAGTGTTGAGCACCTTTAGATCATTTAAAGGAAATAGATAGCTACTTCTTGTCTATTTTCCCCCAAGAATCACGTAATGGAACCGTACGGTTGAAAACGATTTTTTTTTCGGAAGTATCTTTATCCACAACAAAATATCCTAATCGCTGAAATTGAACTTTATCCTCAACTTCCAGGTTTTTTAAACTTGGCTCCGCATACGCTGTGATAACTTCTAAAGAATTTGGATTTATAAACTCCATAAAATCTTTTTCCTTGTCAGCATCTGGTGAAGCTACAGTAAACAAACGATCGTATAGTCTAACTTCTACAGGAAGTGCTTCCTTTACTGAAACCCAATGTAACGTTCCTTTTACTTTACGTTTTGAAGCTTCAGAACCACTTCCACTTTTACTGTCAGGATCGTAGGTACAATGTATTTCGGTGATATTTCCTTCAGCATCCTTTACAACGCTTTCTCCTTTGATGATATAGGCATTTTTTAAACGAACTTCTTTGTTTAGCGTTAATCTGAAGAATTTTCTATTGGCTTCTTCTTTAAAATCTTCTTTTTCAATATACAATTCACGCGAAAAAGGAACCTCTCGATAGCCAGCACTTTCATCTTCTTGATTGTTTTCAGCTTCAAGCATTTCAGTTTGGCCTTCAGGATAATTGGTAATCACTAATTTTATAGGATTTAAAACTGCCATCACACGAGGCGCTCGTTTATTAAGATCTTCACGTACGTTAAATTCTAAATGCGAAACATCAATTACGTTCTCCCGTTTCCCTACGCCAATACTATCTACGAAGTTTTTAATAGATTCTGGCGTGTAACCACGTCTTCTCAATCCTGAAATGGTAGGCATTCTTGGGTCATCCCAACTATCAACAACACCTTCTTCTACTAATTTTGCCAATTTACGTTTACTCACCACCGTATGGCTTAAGTTTCTCCGGGCAAATTCTCGTTGCTTAGGGCGTAACGTGTCTTTTTCGTGTACTTGGTCCAAGAACCAATCGTAAAGCTCTCTATGGGGTAGAAATTCAAGTGTACACAATGAATGTGATACGCGCTCTATGTAATCACTCTCTCCGTGCGTCCAATCGTACATTGGGAAAATTTTCCAATCGGTACCCGTTCTATGGTGACTTTTATGCAACACGCGGTACATAACCGGGTCGCGCATCAACATATTTCCTGAAGTCATATCTATTTTAGCACGCAACGTATGTTTACCTTCTCCTAGTTCGCCATTTTTCATTTTTTCGAAAAGATCTAAACTTTCTTCTACTGGACGATTTCTGAAAGGACTTTCTATTCCTGGTGAATTTGGTGTTCCTTTTTGTTCAGCAATTTGCTCAGACGTTTGGGAATCTACGTACGCTTTCCCGTCTTTAATTAATTGCACAGCCCAATCGTATAATTCTTGAAAATAATCTGAAGCATAACGTTCTTCCGCCCATTCAAAACCTAACCAAGAAATGTCACGTTTAATAGCGTCAACAAATTCTTGCTCTTCTTTTGCTGGGTTTGTATCGTCAAAACGTAGATTTACCGGTGCTTTGTAGCGTTCGCCTAGACCAAAATTTAAACAAATGGAAGAAGCATGACCAATATGCAAATACCCATTTGGTTCTGGTGGGAAACGAAACCGAAGTTCGTCTTGGATATGCGTTGTTGTTAAATCTTCTTCTATTATATGCTCGATAAAATTAAGCGGTGCTTCTTCTTTTGCCATGATTGGTATATTGTTCCTATACAAGGAATTATAACTAGTTAAATGTAAATAGAATTTATTGGTTAGCCTATTTATAAATAGGCAAGTAGCAAAGGTAAAAAAAGTATCTTTGCAAAAACAATTTGCATGAGTACAATACGCTTAAAGAATATCCGAATTTTTGCTAATCACGGTTGCCTTACTGAAGAAGAAAAGATAGGCAGTGACTACATTGTAAACTTAGAAGTTAGTGCAAATCTATCAAAAGCAGCTAAAACTGACGAGTTAGGCGATACTGTAGACTATGTTCATCTTCAAAAAATAGTGAGAGAACAAATGGCAATTCGCTCCAAACTATTAGAACAAGTAGGCCAGCGTATTATTGATACTATATTAAATGAAATTGAATTAGTTGATGCTGTGAGTGTTCGAGTCTCAAAAATAAATCCTCCTATTGGTGGTGATATTGCCGAAGTAAGTGTTACAATGTCCTCTTCTCGCTAATTTCAATTTAAACTAGGAAAATTCAGTTTAATTTTTTTACATTTGCAAACCTTACTGGCATCGTGGCCGAGTGGCTAGGCAGAGGTCTGCAAAACCTTGTACAGCGGTTCGAATCCGCTCGATGCCTCAACAAAACCTTCTTTCTTACTAGATTGAAGGTTTTTTTATTGAATAGGGTCTTCTACCGGGGGAATAGGTTTTTCTAATGGATGCTTCGGACCTGGAATTTTATCTAAATTGGATTGCATTTCATCAGGAAAAATTCCTTGTAATAATAATGCTACGCCAAAGCCTGCAATTAAAATACTCACCCATTTTTTTGTTTTAATAATAAAACGGGGTGTCATTTTATTTTTGAGCTTTTTAGCTAATGTAATTTTTAATAGATCGGTACAGAAAAAGGTGATCAACACGGTTAATAGGAAGAAAAATACACCGTTGTCAGAATTAGTTAAGGCATTTGCCATAATAATAGTACCTATCCAACCTGCTAGCACACCAAAGTTTACAAAATTCAGTAAAAAACCTTTTAAAAATAAACTTCCTAGTTTCTTTTTAACCTTGACTCCGTAATGTTCTCGTACTATTTTAAAAAAGGAACGGTTGGTACGGATGTATGATATAATTCCGTAGGCTATTAAAACAGCGCCTCCAAAGATTAATAATCCTGGATCATCTTTTACTTTATCCAAGATTTTACTAGTACTAAAATAAGCTATGACAATAAAGACAATATCTGCGAAGATTGCTCCTAAATCAAAGAACACTCCTGCTTTAAAACCTTTAGTAATACTGGTTTCAATGAGTGTAAAAAAGACAGGGCCTACTGCAAAAGCAAGTAGGAACCCGTAAAAAGCTGCGTATCCAATACCATCAAACATAGTATTGTAAAAGTACAAATAAGTTTATAGTTGAAAACGCTTTAGCTAACTATTAATCCACAATACGGATAGTACCGCCTGCAAAACTCTTTTTCTTTACTTCTTTAGGGTTTCCATACACGGTAACATCGCCGCCTGCAGTTACTTTTATATTTGCTTTTTCACTAGCGTTGATTTCAGCTTCGCCAGCTGCAAACAATTTTAAGTTGGTATCTTGTGTTTGTAAATCCATTGCTTCAATGATACCACCCGTTCTAATAGTAATATCTTGTGATTTTGCTAATCCTGAAGCTTCAATTATTCCGCCAGTTACGGCTTTCATTTCAACATAATTTACTTTTAAACCTACTCGAATCTTTGCTCCTTCTTGCGACCGTAATTCAATTTTATTTTGAGTTATTGCTTCATTAGCAACAATTATAGCTCCTTCATTGGCATCGATTATATCAACATCAGTGTAGTGAACTTCAACAAAGGTTTCTTCTCCATCAAAACGTTCGTCTAATTGCATTCGGATTTTTAATTTTCCGTTGTCATTGATAATCTTAACACTTTCGGTGTTTTCACCTTTGATAACAACTTTGTTTTCTTCTGAAGGAATTAAATTTACTTCAATTAAATCGAATACTTTTAATTCATCAAAATCACCTATATTTTTCTCAACCATACGTTGAGAAAAGGCTGAAAAGGTTATGAACGCGATAAGAATTGTAGATACTAATTTCATAATTAAGTGGTTTGGTTTTTTATAAAGAGTAGCTTATAATTGAAATGTTACACTTACTTTTCAATTTCTTTTTTACTACCCAACATCGTAAAATCTAAATGCTTTCTAACTAAGTCTGCATTTTTCACTTTTACATAAACCTCGTCTCCTAATGTGTATTTGTTGTGAGTTCGCTGACCAACTACTGCAAATTCATCTTTATCGAATACATAATGATCGTCACGTAAATCACTTAAACGAACCATTCCTTCACATTTATTGGAAACTATTTCAATATAAATTCCCCATTCGGTCACACCTGAAATTACACCTAAGAAATCTTCATCTTCGTGGTCTAACATGTATTTAACCTGCATGTATTTTATACTGTCACGTTCTGCATTTGTGGCAAGATTTTCCATTTCGCTGGAATGACCACATTTATCTTCGTATTCATCTTGGTTGGCTGATTTATTTTTATCTAAATAAGACTGTAGCAACCTATGTACCATCACATCTGGATACCTACGAATTGGCGATGTAAAGTGTGTATAATAATCGAACGCTAAACCATAATGACCAATGTTATTTGTGGTATAAACCGCTTTACTCATCGTTCTAATTGCTAAAACATCGACCAAGTTTTGTTCTTTTTTTCCAACGACATCTTTCAATAATTTATTGATAGAATTGGCAGTTTTTTTAGGATCTCTAGTATCCAGTTTATAACCAAAACGCTGGATAATTCGTTCCAGAGCGGCGATTTTCTCATCATCTGGCTCGGCATGTACACGGTATACAAATGTTTTTGGCGGATTTTGTTTTCCTATAAATTCGGCAACGCTACGGTTGGCAAGCAACATAAACTCTTCAATTAGTTTATTTGCATCTTTACTTTCCTTGAAATAAACGCCTTCCGGTTCGTTGTTTTCATCCAATTTGAATTTTACCTCTACTTTATCAAACGAAATAGCTCCTTGACGCATCCTATCTGTACGTAATATTTTAGCTAATCGATCCATTTCTAAAATTGCCGAAGCAATATTTGAATCTACCGTATATTCTTTATCAGTAATGGAAATGTTAGCCGGTATTTCGTGTTCTTTAGCTTCTGGATTTTCAATAACGTGCTGTGCTTCTTCATACGCAAAACGAGCATCACTATAGGTTACCGTTCGTCCAAACCACTGGTTTTTAACCTTCGCTTGATTATCTATTTCAAAAACAGCTGAAAACGTATATTTTTCTTCGTTAGGGCGAAGCGAACACGCATTGTTTGATAATACTTCAGGAAGCATCGGTACCACGCGATCTACTAAATACACTGAGGTTGCACGTTCATAAGCTTCATCGTCTAAAACGGTTCCAGGTTTTAAGTAATGTGAAACATCGGCAATGTGAATTCCTATTTCATAATTACCATTTTCTAATTTCTGAAAAGATAACGCATCATCAAAATCCTTAGCATCTTTTGGGTCAATGGTAAAAGTTAACACATCGCGCATATCACGACGTTTATTTATTTCGTCTTCTTGAATGGATGTATCTAATTGATTAGCATATTCTTCCACTTCATGTGGAAATTCATACGGCAATCCGTATTGTGCTAAAATGGAATGAATTTCAGTATGGTGTTCCCCAGGCATTCCCAACACCTTTTTAACTTGACCTAATGGCGAATCTGCTTTTTCGGGCCAATCGATAATTTCAACTAATACTTTTTCACCACCTTTTGCTTCTCCAATGTTACTTTTCGGAACAAAAATATCGGTATACATACTGCTATCGTTGATTTCAACAAAAGCAAAATTTTCGTGAATATCGATGGTTCCAACAAACTCAGTTTTCTTACGTTGTATAATATTGGTTATTTCACCTTCAGCTTTACCACGTTTTTTACGTTTAAAAACATAGACTTCAACCACATCTCCATTTAAGGCTTTGTTTAGATTTTTATTACTAACAAAAATATCATCTTCAAGATCGTCAACTATAATATATCCTTGTCCACGGCTGGTAATATCGACCACACCCGTGTAGTAATTTTTAGAAGGGGCAATAACATACTTTCCTCGTTCCACTTCGTTGATGGTTCCTTTAGCAGTTAATTGCTTTATTTTTTTGGTAATTTGGTTACGGCTGTTAGGATCATCTAATCCTAATTTAGCCGCTATTTGTTTGTAGTTATAAGGTTTGGAATTCGCTTTTCGTAGTATTTTTATAATGCTTTCTCCAAGCCCTTTTATTTTATTGTTTTTCTTCTTCGTTTTTCTTTTTGGCATTGTTTTATTTTAATTAATGTAAATGTACTATTATTAAGATAATAGCGTGTTTCCTTTAGGAAAGATTTAGTACCTTAGTAAGGCTTCAAAAAAGCAATTTTTAAGCTATGGAAAACTTTATAACCGTTGCTACTTTCACCTATCAAAGTGAATATGCTGTTCTCGCTTTACTTTTAGAACAGCATGACATACCGCATGTTTTTTTAAACGAAACCATGGCGAGTGTTTTTCCTTTTTACTCTAACGCAATTGGCGGGATTCGTTTGCAAGTGCACAAGCAAGACGCAGCGCGAGCTCGAGAAATCATCAAAGATTTTGATAACACTTCAAAAATGAGAATCGTTTAATTTTAAAGTTTTCAACCTTATTAACAATATAATATTCATCTTTTTTCTTTTTTAAAATTTTAAAATAAATAATGATGGTTATTATAGTGTGTTAATATGTAGCATAACTTTTTGAAGTTTTATTTTGATTTTAAGTTATAGGTTATTTTGTACAGGTTGTTAACATAGTTTTAAGAATGTTTTCTTCTGAAAAATAAAAGAATAGGCACAATAATTAACAGCTGTCAACAATCCATGTTAACAACGTATTTTTAATATGTATTTCTGAAATATCTGTTTGAAACTTACTTTTCGATGCTGATAACTCGGTCAAAAAAGATGAAGTTAAAATTTGCTTTTGAAATATTAAAAAGCATATGGAATTTATAATCCAATTTCACAACTTTTTTTCTTGCTAAACTATTAACAAATGTAAACACAGTTGTTAACTATAAAGTGAACTGAAGTTTAATAAAACGTAAACAATTGATTTTTAATTATAACCGTTTTATTATGTAATAATACAATTATCTTTGTATTAAAATAAACACCATGAAAATAGCAATAGGAAACGATCACGCAGGCACAGATTACAAAAATACCATTTCAAATTATTTACAATCAGAAGGTTACGAAGTTATTAACTACGGTACCGATAGTGAAGAAAGTGTAGATTATCCAGACTTTGTTCACCCAGTTGCAGACGATGTAGAAAACGAAAAAGTAGATTTTGGTATCATTATCTGCGGTAGCGGTAACGGTGCAAATATGACTGCTAATAAACATCAAAAAGTACGTTCAGCTTTATGTTGGACCAAAGAAATTACAGCGTTGGCTAGAGAGCATAACGATGCAAATGTATTAAGTATTCCAGCTCGTTTTACAAGCGAACCACAAGCATTGGAAATGGTAAAAACGTTTCTTACAACAAAATTTGAAGGCGGTCGCCACCAACGTCGTGTTGAAAAGATAGCTTGTTCATAACCGGCTACTTTTTTTATGTCTAATTCACCTACACATACACACGATCATAACAGTTTAAAAGGAAGAAAGCTGTTACTAACAATTGTTTTAAACATTGTAATAACCGTATCGCAAGTAATAGGTGGGTTAATTTCTGGTAGTCTTTCCTTGTTAAGTGATGCGCTGCACAATTTTAGTGACGTCACTTCACTGGTTATAAGTTATGTGGCAGATAGATATTCAAAAAAAGAAGCTTCTTTCGATAAAACATTTGGTTATAAACGTGCTGAAATTATTGCCGCTTTTGTAAATGCCGCTACACTTTTAGTAGTGGCGGTTTACCTTATTTATGAAGCTATAAAACGATTTATAAATCCGCAAGAAATAGAAAGCAGTTTAGTTATTTGGCTGGCTGTGTTGGGGATTGTAGCGAATGGTTTTAGTGTGTTATTACTTCGTAAGGATTCGAAAGAGAATATGAATATGCGTTCGGCGTATATACATTTGTTTACCGATATGTCTGCTTCAGTAGCCGTTCTAATAGGTGGTTTATTAATGAAATATTTCGGGTGGTTTTGGGTAGATAGTGCGCTTACTGTTTTAATTGCTGTTTATTTATTAGTGATGGGTATCGATTTACTTAAAAACTCCTTCAATGTATTAATGTTGTTTACGCCCAAGGATATTAAACTGGAACGTATCAGTAAAAAAATAACGACTATTTCTGAAGTAAAAAGCATCCATCATATTCACGTATGGCAGCTTAATGAACAAGAAACACATCTTGAAGCACATATGGAATTTTCTAAAGATTTAACCCTTTCAGAATTTGATGCTATCTTAGAAAAAGTAGAAAAAATACTGTTTGATGACTTCGGAATCAATCACGTAAATATTCAACCAGAATTTCAAAAAGACGATCCGAAAGAAATTATTGTTCAGGATTAAAAAACAACTTAATGGAAATTACTATCAAAAAATTTGAAGACCTATCTATATATGAACTGCACGATATATTACAGCTTCGTTCTGAAGTATTTGTCGTAGAACAAGATTGCGTATATCAAGATATTGATGGGAAAGACGCAAAAGCCCTACATATTATTGGAAAAAAAGAAGGAAAAATAATTGCGTACACCCGTTGTTTTCCACAAGGATTTTATTTTGAAGAAGCTGCTATTGGAAGAGTTGTTGTAGCTAAAGATCAGCGAAAATTTAGCTATGGTCACGACATTATGGAAGCTTCAAAAAAGGCCATAAAAAAAAAGTATCATACCGAAAACATAAAGCTTTCGGCTCAACAATATTTAATTAAATTTTACCAATCTCATGGTTTTGAACCCATTGGCGAAGGATACTTAGAAGATGGTATTCCGCATATTGCGATGATTACAGCTTAATTAAAATCCTGCAGGAAGTGCTGCTGTTCCTGTTGCACTACCACCTAAGTTTACAACGCGGTTAGTAATTTGTTTAGCAATAAAGCGATTTCTATAAATAATAAGATTGAGATACATATCTACATTAATAACTTCGGTACTATTTCTGAATCCACCATTGTTAATAACAGCTTTAATAAACCAAGTATTGGTGGCCGGGCTTTTATAAGCATATATTTGATATCCCTCTACATAATCATCACCATTGTCACTGTACGAAACGACACTTGTTGCATTAGTTCCGTTTTCTAGAAAATAATATCCTTGTACGGTTACTAAGTAATGCTCTGTAGATATTTTAGTATCATAAAAAGTAATACCTGGATCACCCACATTTTCAAAAATAAATTGAGCGTAATTTATAGGGCCATATTTGCTTATTTCTATATCGTACTGGGCAATTTGAAGGTCTGTTTTTTGTATAAGAAGATTAGACCCTCTTATTATTCCAAAATCTCCAGGATTTTCTAAATACAGTTTCTTTTCAACACGAACATCTCCATTAACATCTAATGTAGCTTGTGGATTTTGGGTTTTAATACCCACTTGACCTTCCATAATAAAGGAAAGTAAGTGCATAGCTAAAAAGGGTACATAAGTAGGTTTAATTTTCATATAAGGGGGGCTTTTATAAAAATAAAATTAATTTAAATCGGGGACTGATGAGGCAGTCCCAGTATTTGAACCATTTAAGTTTGTATTTATAACAGGTAGGTTTTTAAAATAAGACTTATCATACACTATTAATGTGACTTTATAACTTACAGAACCAGAAGTTATATCTAAAAAGCGATTTCGTATTTCAATATGCCAAGTTCCATCATTTTCAAACGTTCTAACTACAAAGGTTCCTATGGAGTTAGCATTGGTACTGGTCTGCTTTCGTACAGCATCTCCAATGTATTGAAAATTTGAAACCCCTACAATATACTTGCTCGTGTCATATTGAAGGTTTACGTCGGTCATATTATCTCCTTCTAAATTGGTGAATTCATAATTCACAATATTAATAGGCGCTACATTTAAGCTATCTACATTAAGTATGTTTACTTCACCAACGGGAGAAGAGTTTGTCAATCTAGTAACCAGTTTAAAATTTTCATCGGTAGCAGTAACTACAGGTAAAGAAGGGGTAATTTTAAATTCATCTTGCACCAACATTGACCCATTTACATGCAAATCTGCTTGTGGGTTAATTGTTCCTATTCCTACTTGCGCAAAGAAAGGTGATATGGTAAAAAGGAAATATAGAAGTACTACTTGTTTCATAATTTAATTGATTATAGGGGAAGGAGCACTACCACTGGTATTACCTCCTAACGGAATTCGAACCTCGCCGAGTTGTTTCGACAAATCTTTCGAATAAATTAAAGTTGTAATTACCCAGGTTCCTAATTCTGCAGCATCTACATTATTAGCTGAAGGATAATCTGAAATAATATGCCACGTCCCATTTTCAATATAAGCGGACGTATATGGGATTGAAGCATAAGTGCCAATATCCAATTCTCGATCGTAATAGGAAGAAATAGTATTCATTACAAAATTGTCTGAATCTACGCCCGTATCAAAGTTTAATATCCAGTCTTCATTAGGGTTGTAAATTTCATACACTTGAATATACCCTAAGGCGGCTCCAGTGGGGTTACTTACGTCTAAGGTACGAACTGAGTTTCCAGCATCTTGTACCAGAAATGTAGAGGTATCATCATCCTGTAGCGCATTTATCTCTATAACCTCTATAGATTCTTGAATAAGCATACCTCCAGCAACCTCAAGTTTTACTCTGGGGGATGTCGTGCCTATACCTACCGCTCCATCTTGAGCTTCCGCTACAAATGAGGCAGCTAAGAAAAAGTAAAGAGAAATGTTTTTAATCCAATTCATTTTAAAATATAAATATTAGACAAAAGAACACTTTTTATCGATAAAATGCAAGTTTTATATTACTTATGTCTCTGATTATTAAAATAATAAGTATTTTGTAAGTCTTTTCTCTCAATAATTATGCCAAATACACCATGTTTATGAATAATAGATGGACCTTAAACAAATTTAAATTATAATAAAGTTGTGTTACTGTATCTATTTTGAGTAATTTTTGAAGAATACCGTAATCTATTATAGGGTAAAAAGAAGGTGTAATCCTATTTTTAGAGGAAATACTGTTGTTTGGGTAAATTCATAGTATTGTTTGTGGAAGGAGCATGCTTTTATTAATACAAAAAATCACTGCATTTTCTATCATTTGATAGTTTAGCAGTGATTTTTCAAGGTTTACATTTTACTAACAACCTTATATACGTAGTATAAGGACTAGTATAAATATGGTGTTACAGCTTAATCAGCTTTTTTTCCATATTTAAATGATCTAGCATTTCATTAGTAAATTTATAATGCCCCCGTCTTGTAATAATTTTAAAACGCTCGTTTCGCATACGAGTTAATACGTCTAAAAAGCGCCACTTGGACTTTAATAAATTTGTTCTATCAGACTTTAAGCTTACTTCAAAGTAGTGCTTAATTCCTGCTCGTTCCGCTACAATATCTGGGGTGATGCTTATATCACTTCCTTTTTTATTGTACGACTTAGGGGTCTCATAGCCTTCAATATCGGCTTTAATGTTCTCAAATCCTTTGTTTTCTAAATACGTAACGGATTCTTTAAGAACGTCGTCGTTTTCCTGCTTGTCTCTTTGTACCATAACCCATATTATACGAAAATTTAAGCAGTATCTCTATTAAAAATATGTTAATAAGATGTTTTAATGAGGTTCTTTTCCTTTAGAAACAACTGTTTTGTTGAAAGGAATTCCCAATTGTGTGAAGATATTCTCATCGTCTGTATGGTCTGCTAAATCTACTCCGTATTGAATTTTCTTGGTATCGTCATAGACAAATGTGCCGAACAAGCGATCCCAAATAGAAAACATATTCCCAAAGTTGCTATCTGTCCAGGGAAGTTGGTAATGATGATGAAACTTGTGCATATTGGGTGTTACGAATAGATAGCTTATACTTTTGTCCAACCAAGCCGGTAAACTGATGTTGGCGTGCGTCCAATACGTGAATAGTACGCTTAAAATACGGTAAAATAGATAGAAAGCGATTGGCATTCCCATAATCACGACTGCAATAAGAGCGAAGGTTTCGCGAATAATAAAATCGAACGGATGATGGCGAGTTCCAGTCGTGGCATCAACGTGTTTATCACTATGGTGCACGATATGTAACCGCCACATAGCCGGAACTTTGTGCAACAAATAATGCACGCCGTATTGTGCGATAAAATCTAAAACTAAAAGTGAAAATAGCAACTCAACCCAGATGGGTGCTTCAAAAAGATGTAATAAACCAAATTGTGAATCATTCAACCAAATAAATACTGCAGCGGTTGCAATACCAAAAACGGCATTGATAACCATCACAAAACCTAATAAAATAAGATTGGTTTTGGCGTGTTTCCACTTCTTGTATTTTAAGTTTATTAAACTGTAATATCCTTCTAGAACCCAAAATAGCGCTAACACAAAAAATACCCAGCCGGCTTTCATCCAGATAGGCATGCTTTCAAAAAAGGTTAAGAAGTCTTGCATTGAAATAAATATACAGTTCTATTGGTTTCGACTACTAGGTGGTTGAGTGGTTTTTTCATCGTTAAAAACAATGGAAAATTGTATCGAAACCACCATTCATATAAATTACTTTAAAATTTTCTCATATCGATTTCCTTCAGTAAGAACTGAAACAGCTTCTAAAATTTCAGGATTGTGATTTAGGTGATAGTTGTACATTCCTTCTCGGTAAAAATAACGCTTTAAAATTTCGTCGCTTAACAACGATTTTATTTCGGCTTTTTTAGAAACTAATGCTTTTTCTTTGGCTTTATCAATAGAAGTCATTAATTGGTTGTACCCTTGCTGAATTTCATCTTTAAGATCATCATCTTCCGCTCTTCGTAAGGCTTCAGCAAATTCTTTTTCGGTTTCAGTTTCATATTCAAAACCGTTTTTCTTTAAATAAGTCACAAAATTTTGGAAATCACTATCGGTAAATTCAAATGTATTGTAATCTTCTAATTGATGTGAGTAGTAATATTGTGTCGCATAATCGAAAATCGCCATATCTTTTAGCAAGGCTGTAGTAATGGGGCTAAATTTTGCCGTTTCCACTTCCACATCTGGCATAATTCCGCCGCCATCGTACACCGTTCTACCTCCTTTTGTTTTAAACTCGTTATACTCTTCGGTATCTACTCGAATTGGATCGCCATTTTCGTCACGGTTCCAATAATCTAACGCTTGAATACAACGACCGCTTGGTGTGTAATAACGAGATATTGTCACTTTTAATTGGGTGCCGTAGGTAAGCTTTTTAGGGCGTTGTACAAGGCCTTTTCCAAAACTACGGGCTCCAACTACCACAGCACGATCTAAGTCTTGCAAACCACCGGAAACAATCTCACTGGCCGATGCGCTACGACCATTAACCAATACCACCAACGGAATTTCTGTATCTACAGGATCAAATTGTGTTTTATACACTTTGTTGTATTTTTCAATTACCGATTTTGTGGTGGTGATCACTTCGCCTTTATTCACAAATAAATTAACTACGTTAATCGCTTCGTTTAAGAGTCCACCAGGATTTCCACGAAGATCTAAAATCAATTTATTGGCGCCCTGTAGTTTTAAATCTTCTAAAGCAGATTTGGTTTCTTGGGTTGTTTTTCGGTTGAATTTACTCAAAACAATATAACCGATGTTATCATCTAACAATTTATAAAACGGCACCGCTTCTATTCCCACTTTTTCACGTTTAAGCATCGTGGTTTGTGTTTTTCCTTGGCGGTTATAAGTGATTTCAACTGAACTACCTTTTGAACCTTTTAAGAGCTCTCCAGCGTCACCATCAAAACCTGCAACGGGTGTCGTGCCAATTTTAACGAGTTCGTCACCAGCTTTTAACCCAGCTTTGTCGGCCGGGTACCCTTCAAAAGGTTCAATGATGGTAATTTTATCTTTCGTGGTTTTAACCGAAGCTCCAATCCCGGTATAGGTACCTGAATTTTGTATGCGGCCATCTTCTACCTCCTGTTCGTTCCAATACACGGTGTATGGATCGAGATCTTCCAGCATTCCGTTAATGGCTTTATCCATTAAAGTTGCGGGTGTTACTTCGTCTACATAGTTCATGTTTAGTTCTTTGTAGAGTGTGGTGAAGATTTCTATTTGTTTGGCAATTTCAAAGAAATCACTTTTAAAGCTCACCGTTGTAAACATGATAACCACGGCGATTATTGGGATAAAGATTTTCTTTTTCATGATTTTTATTTTAAAAATGGCTAACGCAGGCAGCAAAAGCAGTTACCGTTTAAATATACACAAACCTTTTCGCTTTACTAGAAAGCAAGCAAGTAGTCTTGAATTTCGTTAAAAATTCTGCTGTAAGTGAGTCTACAGATTGCTATAAGTAGGTATTAATACTACTATTAGCTAGTAAACCAATAGAAAATAAGTAACGCAATTAATAATGGAATTAGTATTAAGACAACTTCGATTTTACGATTCTTTTTTGCTTTACTTCTTATCTCACTCTTTATTCTTTTCAATTTAGCAGAATTAACTTTTTCAAAATCAATTTTGTCATTGTCTTTCGATCTAATGATAGTATCACCCTTTATTCGACCGTCCTTTCTTCTTCGAAAATCCTCTTGCCGAGCTTTATGTGCGTTAAGTCTTCCTCCTTCTATTGGCATTTTTATTGATTCATTAATCGTCTATGATAATTTATTTGCCCAAGATGATACGTTAAATGAGTAGTTAAATGAACTAATAAATATTCAGTCGATTCTATTTTTGAAAACTTCATAACAGGATACTCTTTTTTCAAATCTTCGTTTGTAATTGAGGCAAGTGAATTCTTAACCATTTTTATGGTATCCTTTATACCATCAATCAATTCTTGTCTTGAAACATTTTTTTGAGTAAACTCAAGTTCTCTATTCCTTACGTAGCCTGTTTTTCCTATTTCTTTTCCAATAAAGGTGTGCAAGTTTCCTATTACATGTAGCGTTAAATTCCCTGCTGAATTAGCAATGTTTTTTTCTACTCGCCAAATAGTTTCTTCATTTTTATAAAGCTCTATTTCAGTAATTAACTTGTTTAAGTCTCTTTCAAAAAATGATAGTAATGCGTCTGTATTCATTTAAATAAGTTGCTTTTATGAAATTGCTGTTAATAGCTAGTTTAAAAAACTGAATTATTACCTTCTATAGGATACGAAATTAGCCTACTTTTTTATTTATCAGCTTTGTATTTTTCGTAATATTCTCTATGTAAATATTTTTTTATTGGAGCATATGGCATTTTAAACCATTTATAGCTCTTATCTAAGTTCCAACCATTAATTTCAGATATTGGAACTTTAAAATTTTTAATGATAAAGTTCAAATTTGTTTCACAATCAAATAACATTATACTGTCCTTTCTAATAATAAAGCATTTATTGCTTTTAGGTATTTTTTGAAAGAAATCTTTTCGGCGTATTTGCTTATTAATTTCACAGTCATTTCCAATAGAAAATGAAGCACTATCTTTTTTAAAAGAAATATATCTTCTATCAGAGTTTTCGAATTTAATATTAAGTCCGCAACCTTTCCAAAGATCTGTTTTTTCTACAATTCCGATTTTTTTATTTTGATATTTTTTCAAATAAACCTCTCTCATAGATGGATTATCCCATGGTCTCTCCATGAGCAAGAGAAATGCCAAAAATAAAATTGGTAATCCAATTAGAAGTTTTATTCCAGGAATTTTGTTCAATTGGGATTTTTGTTGTTAACGGCTCGTATATGAAAAGTAGCGCTGAAAATAAGCGATAACTTTTCGGATTATACACAAGCCGAATTTTTAAATTTACTAATTATTTTATTTTTGGGAATTTGTCAAATTTAAAAATTTGGCGACTTTCCAAAAATGCCCAAGCCTTAGTGTTAGCAATGACTCGCGCTATTTTTTATAGCATCGATGAAAAAGCAGTGGATCCAGTATCTTTAAAGTTCACCAAAAC